>JAGHDS010000284.1 GCA_021159845.1 Anaerolineae bacterium | reverse complement strand
TCTGAACAGTTGTAGTCTTTTGAATTCGATTTTTTTTCGGTCAGCCTACTTATAGATTCCATAATCCGCCAGCGAGGCGGCTGTGCCCCGAACATCGCCTACTCGCTACGCCTGCTGGGTCAGCATCCCTACATCATGGCGACTGCCGGGCAGGATTTCGGCGATTACCGGCGCTGGTTGGAGGAGCATGATATCGACACGTCCGGCATTCGCGTGTACGAGGATGACTTCACGGCGTCCTTCTTTGTCAACACGGATCTGGACGGTAATCAGATTGCCAGCTTTTACACGGGGGCCATGCGCCGGGCCGCCGAGTTGTCCTTCCACGACCTGGAGATCCGCCACATCGCTCTGGCGGTGATCTCCCCCAACGACCCCGCGGCGATGGTCAAGTATGCTAGAGAATGCAAGGAGTTGGGCATCCCTTATCTGTACGATCCCAGTCAGCAGATCATTCGCTTGAGCGGCGCCGACCTGGTCGAAGGGGCTCGGGGTGCCCGCTTACTGATCGTCAATGAGTATGAGTCGGAGATGTTCAAGCATAAGGCGGAGCTGGACGACGATGCGTTCTTTGCCCTGGCGCAGACGACCATCGTCACCCGTGGGGGGCAGGGCTCCATCATTGTGGATGGCGATCGCCGCATCGAGATCCCGGCCGCTCAGCCGTTACGGATCGCTGAGCCGACCGGTGTGGGGGATGCCTATCGCTCTGGGGTGATCGCTGGCATGTTGGCCGGGTTTTCATGGGATGTGGCTGGTCGCATAGGGAGCCTGGCTGCTGCCTATGTTCTGGAGCAATACGGAACGCAGAGCCATCACTATACGTTAGAGGAATTCGCAGAGCGTTACGAGCGGGCGTTTGGGCAGGCACTGCCGTGGAAGCGCCTGATCCCCGAGGCGAGCGGGTGATGGCCACGAGATGGTGGACGCGGCCAGGCGACGATCCGAACGAGATCCGGGGGCTGCTGAACCAGGACCGTGGCTACGCCGTCTACGCGCTGGGAGACCTATCCCCTGGCTTCCGTGAGTATAGCCGGTGGTATGTGGCCGGCCGTGGCGAAATGCCCGAGGCACTCATCCTACTGTTCGACCGATTGGATCCACCGGTGCTTCTCTGCTTCGGCCCAGACGATGGGGTGGCTGTTTTACTGGACTGGGCTCCTCTGCCCGATCGTGTGCATTTCACCGGGCTGGCGGATCACGTGATCGTGGCGGAATCCCGGCTGCGCTTTGAGAACCGAACGTCGATGTGGCGTATGACGGTCTCGGCCGACCGGTTCCAGCCCGTGGAAAACGCACCAGATGGCGTGCGGATCCAGCGGCTGGGCATGGAAGATATCTCTCAGTTGCGCGGCCTCTACGCGTTGGGTGGAGGGGATGCCTTTGCCCTTTACGAGCTGGAGCAAGGGGTCTTCTTCGGCGGTTGGGTAGGGGATGATCTGGTGGCTGCTGCAGGCACGCATCTGGTGGCGCCCACTGAAGGCGTGGCCGCTGTGGGAAATGTCTTCACACATCCTGCTTACCGCCGGCGCGGCCTGGCCGCCGCGGTCACCAGCGCTGTGACCGCCGAGTTGCTCGCGCAGGGCCTGGAGGTCGGGTTAAACGTGGCCCAGGCGAATAGCGCGGCTGTGAGCTTGTATTGGCGGTTGGGTTATCAATGCTATTGCGCGTTCTGGGAGGGGATCGCGAGGCCCATCGGGTGATGCTTCGTATTATCCGGCGTTCGAGGTGGGGCCATCGGCTATAAATTGCGGAGTGGGTGAGTCTTGAAGCCCGCGTCGAGGACATCTATTGAGCAAGGAGTGTATCGAGTGACCAAGCACTACGATGTTAAAGACCTCTCGCTGGCGGATGAAGGCCGCTTGCGTATCGAGTGGGCAGCGCGGGAGATGCCCGTGCTTAAGCAGCTGGAGGAGCGGTTCCGAAAGGATCGCCCTCTGGATGGCGTGCGGGTGTCGGCCTGCTTGCACGTGACGACCGAGACGGCTAACTTGATGAAGGTGTTGCAGGCCGGCGGGGCGGATGTCGTGTTGTGTGCATCGAATCCGCTGTCCACGCAGGATGATGTGGCAGCCGCGTTGGTAGCGCACTATGATATCCCCGTATATGCCATCAAGGGCGAGGACCACGATACATACTATGCACACATCGCGGCTGCGTTGGATCATCGTCCCAACATCACGATGGATGACGGCGCCGACCTTGTGTCCACGCTACATCGGGATCGGAAGGAACTGTTGGACAACGTCGTAGGCGGCACAGAGGAGACGACCACCGGCGTCATCCGGCTGCGCGCTATGGCCCAGGATGGGGTCCTGCACTACCCGATCATCGCCGTCAACGACGCGATGACCAAGCATTTGTTCGATAACCGATATGGCACGGGGCAATCCACCATCGATGGCCTCTTGCGGGCGACCAACGTCCTGTTGGCGGGGAAGAACTTCGTCGTCGCTGGCTATGGATGGTGCAGCCGGGGAATCGCCATGCGAGCGCGAGGCATGGGGGCCAATGTCATCATCACCGAGGTGGATCCGCTGCGGGCGTTGGAAGCGGTGATGGATGGCTATCGCGTCATGTCCATGATGGAAGCTGCTGAGATCGGCGACATCTTCGTTACAGCGACTGGCGATATCCATGTGCTCGATCGGGCGCATTTCGAGCGTATGAAGTCGGGCGCCATCATGGCGAATTCGGGTCATTTCAATGTCGAGATCAATCTGCCCGTCCTGGAAGAGATGGCTGTGAGCAAGCGGAAGGTCCGGGCCTCGTTGGACGAGTACGAGCTGCCGGATGGACGTCGCCTGTATGTGGCGGGGGAGGGCCGGCTGGTGAACTTGGCCGCGGCGGAGGGGCATCCCAGCGCGGTGATGGACATGAGCTTCGCCAACCAGGCATTGTGCGCCGAGTATATGATCCAGCATGGGCGTGAGCTGAAGCGCAAGGTATACCCGGTCCCTGAGCACATCGACAAGGCGATCGCTGGGTTGAAGTTGAAAGCGATGGGTGTGCGGATTGACACGCTGACGCCCGAGCAGGAGAAGTATCTGTCGTCTTGGGAGATGGGCACCTGACGTGGACCCGGGCGTGAATTGCGGAGTTCGGCTATTCGCGGGTGTGATCGCGAGAGCGTGGCCCGCTTTGTCCCCTGACAATTGTATGCGCAGAGGAGTACGTGTAGAGTACCTGAAGGAGCGCTGAGTATGAGTACGACATTCATGAGCCTGCCGAAGCTCTTCTACACATCTGAGTCCGTCACGGAAGGTCACCCGGATAAGATGTGTGACCAGATTTCCGATGCCGTCCTGGACGCCATCATCGCCCAGGACCCTGATGCCCGCGTGGCCTGTGAGTCCGCCACGACGACCGGCCTGGTCCTGGTCATAGGGGAGATCACGACGTCGGCCTATGTGGATATTCCCAAGATCGCCCGCGATACGATCCGGGAGATCGGCTATACCCGCGCGGAGTACGGGTTCGACGCCGACACGTGTGGCGTGCTCGTGTCCATCAAGGAGCAGTCGGCCGACATCGCGCTGGGCGTGGATAAGGCTTTGGAGGCCAAGACTGGGCAGATGAGCGACGCCGAGATCGAGGCCATCGGCGCGGGCGACCAGGGCATGATGATCGGGTTCGCCTGTGACGAGACGCCGGAATACATGCCCATGTCCATTATGCTGGCCCACAAGATCTGTAAGCAGCTTGCTACGGTGCGTAAGAATGGCACGCTGCCGTATCTC
>JAGHDS010000420.1 GCA_021159845.1 Anaerolineae bacterium | reverse complement strand
CTTGCTGACAATGCACCCCCGCTCGCTGTACCCAACGACGCACGGTCTCTTCCTTCACCCGAAACGCCTTCTCAATGGCCGGTATGGGGCAACCATTGGCCACCAACACGACCACCTTCTCCACCTCTGCTTCCTCCCTGTGCAGGCGATAGTAGACCGTGCCCTTCCGCTCGCTAAAGGTGTGCTTGCATACATTGCAAATGTATCGCCGCTCCTGGCGCGAGTGAATGTGAATGTTGCCCTTCCCCACCTGCCCCCTTGCCGGGCACTCCGGATTAGGGCAAAATACGGTTGAAGGATCCATGGGCATCTCCTTTCGTGTATTGGATTTACCGAGAGTATGCCCGTGGTTCCTCTATTCCATGGTTAAGAGGAGTGTCACCGGGATGATGTCTTTCGCTCTGTACCGGCTATTGTAAACCCGCGTACAAATGAGGGTCAATACGGCTAGGGCTGCATAAGAATTTATTGGAGGTAGGGGAAACTCTATCCTCTACCCTTATTCTGCAATGACTCTAATCGCCTTTTGGAAAAACCGACTTCCTCCAGATCAAAGCCCTGGCTTTCCCAAACCAACATAAAGCTATACTACGCCACAATTCACCGAAGGGCATAGAGGACTCCAGAAAGGGGCCGGGATTCAAATACTTCACGGTGGGAACGAGAAGGGCAGCAGGTGTCATAGGTAGCTCTCACAGGATATCGCCGTGTGTGGTCATTCGAGGGGAGGTGCCCTATGGAGGGTAGGCGTTTGGTGTGCAAAGCGATCCGGCAGGTTGAGTGGGAACTCTATGAGCTCCCGGAGGCTCCCGGCCCGCATGAGATCCTCATTAAAGCAGCCTGTTCTTTGATCAGCGCGGGCACTGAGATCGCCGTGTATAGCGGCTCGCACATTGGGTATACGTTACCCAATGCGCCCTTCCCAAAGTTGCCCCTCACTATGGGCTACGCGTTGGCAGGGATGGTCCATGCCGTCGGGCGCGAGGTGGCCGGATGGGAGGTGGGCGACCGTGTGTTGGCTCACGTTCCTCATGGCGATTGGGCCTTGTGCGATGTGCGAACGACATTGATTCGTCGCTTGCCGAACAGGATCTCTATGGCCCAGGGTGCCCTCGCGCGCCTGGGCAGCATCAGCTTGGGAGGCGTACGGCAGGCCCGCATCACGCTGGGGGACACGGTTGTTGTTCTCGGCCTGGGGCTCATCGGCCAGCTCGCCGCCCGGTTGAGCCGTCTATCCGGCGGCCGACCCGTCATCGGGGTCGATCTCATCCCCAGGCGCGTGCAGATCGCTGCCGCGAGCGGTATCCACGGTATCGATGCAAGCACAGTCTCCGTGCGTGATGCCGTGAGTGAACTGACGAATGACCGCATGGCGGATGTTGTCGTCGAAGCCACGGGAAATCCCAAGGCAATGTCCATTGCTCTGGGTTTGGCGACGGAAGGGGGAAGAGTTATATCGCTTGGCAGCCCGCGGGGCAAGGCCGAGATCGACGTTTACAGCACTATTCACCGCCGGGGCATCGTGCTCTTGGGTGCTCACGAGCGGCTTTTCGAGCACCCGTACACATTGCGAGATCCGTGGACTCGGGAGCGGAATCTCGACCTGGTACTGGAGCTGCTTGCCGATGGCTCGTTGGAGAGTGATGGGCTCATCAGCCATCGTATCCGTCCCGAAGAGATCCAGGAGACGTATGAGGCGCTCATCAACCATCCCGCGGAGTTCCTCGGCGTGCTCATCGAGTGGGACAATACTTTGTAAGGGAGCGTTGGAGACCTGTGGGGGACGGCTTCGCCTTCGCGTCCAGAAACGGGGCACTTCGGCCCCGTTTGTTAATCACACTCTCCGCGGCGAAGAGTGAGGTCGCGCCCCAGCTTGCCGGGAATTGCGCGTCCCGGGGGATGTGTTAGAATCGCGCGCGGATGGGCTGGGGAAGTTTGCCCGCATACCCGGCGCATCGCGTCGGGTATATCTTGAAGCATCGTATTCTGCAGCTTTATAGCCAAGGAGAGCCACGATGAAAGTCCTACTGGTGTTCTTTGACACGATGCGATACGATCATGCCTCTTTCAACGGGTACTCGAGGCGGACGACGCCGGTTCTCGATGATCTGGCGAGAGAGGCCACCGTTTTCACCAACTGCTATGCGACGGACGTTCCCACACAGCCGTGCTACACGGCGACCTTTACCGGCCAGCGTGGCATTCAAACCGGGGTCGTAACGCACGGTCAGCCGGAGGAGATCATCCCGAGCCATCTTGATACGTTCCCCGCAATCCTCGCTAAAGAGGGGATCTTGACAGGAGCGGTGAGCACTCTATACCGATTCCGCCGCTGGTTCGCCCAGGGTTTCGTGCACTATATTCAGCCAAATATAGGCGTGTGGCTTCAACATGTGAGCTGCGAGGATGTAAATAAGGAGGCGATCCCCTGGCTTAAGGCGCACGCGCATGAGGACTTCTTCCTGTTCCTACACTATTGGGATCCTCACACGCCATACAATCTGGTACCCAAACGATACCTGGAGAAGTTTTACTCCGGCGATCCTTACGATCCGTCGAACAAATCGTTCAACGACTTGCGATCTCGCCCTCTCATGTACTTCTTCATCTCCGGCGGGGCGGTGCCGGAATTAAGGGAAGGGCTTACGGACATCGAGTACCCCGTGGCTCAGTATGACGCGGAGATCAATTACGCCGACGAGCATTTTGGCTATGTGCTCGAGACGTTGGAGAAAGAGAAGGCGCTGGATGATACGATCATCATCTTCACCGCCGATCATGGAGAGGCGTTACGGGGAGAACACGGGGTGTACTTCGATCACATGGACGCATATGAGCAGGTAGCTCATGTACCTTTGTTCATCTGGGCGCCGGGCAGGGTGAAGGCACAAAGGGTTTCCTCCTTTGTCCAGCATACAGATCTTGCTCCCACAATACTTGAGGCCTTTGGGGTCAAACATCCTGAATCGTTCGAGGGAAAGAGCCTTTGGCCGATCCTGCGCGGAGAGAGTTCGAAGCACAGGGAATTCGTCGTCACGAATCAGGGCCTTTGGTCTGCTCAAAGGGCGTATCGCACGGAAGAGTGGACGCTCGTCCGGACATACGCGCAGGGAATGCTCCTGGACGCGCCGGATTGGGAGCTTTTCAATCGACGAGAAGACCCTGCGGAGAGTCGCGATGTTTCCACCCAGTACAGGGACGTCTTCGAGGAACTGAAGACAAGATATCTTGAGTGGGTAGATAAAGAGGTGGGTGGAAAACCGGATCCTCTCCGAGAGGAGGCTGCGAGGAGCTCGGCCGCGAATTCCGTGAAGAGACGATTCGAGGAGTGGCTAGCAGCAGGAAAAAGCGGTGGGCGAGCGATGACGCCCAAGGATCGGGGAGACATAGACGACAAACCAGCCTGAGCAGGGCGCTGGCTTCGGTCCGCCAAGGCGGTTGGTGAAGGGGACGCTGGCCTCTCTTTGTGAGTCGCATCGGCTTCACGCTAGCAGCAGGGCGGTTAAGTAATGAACAGCTCACCGTCCGTCTAACTGCCGCGTTCCACTGATATCCAGTGAGTGATGTAGATGAAGACGCTTTCGATATCGGGCATCTAGCTACAAGTGCTTTGGCCGCGGATGGCTCTCACCCCCCAGACCCCCTTCTCCCAGGCGTGGGAGAGG
>JAGHDS010000341.1 GCA_021159845.1 Anaerolineae bacterium | reverse complement strand
GTTCTGGCAAGACCCGTTACCCCAAGTGCTGGATGTACTCCGGAAGTTGGAGATTATATAAAAGGGGCATTCAAATCAGTCACCTGGGCAACGCCTGGTGACGCCGGGTAGATAGAATAGGTGAACGCTAATGACGCAGAAAAAGCCGATCTACGCAGATGAAAAAGGTAAAATCGGAATGATCCGTGAGGACCCGCGTGCATCCGCGTCATCAGCGTTCTTACGCTCAAAAGTGCACTTGGGGACCCGATGAGTCACATGAACGATATTGGGGACAGACGCCCGGCATACCAATGCCCAACCGAGAGCCGGCAGAAAATCATTTCAACGCTACGAGACCTCCTGATGAGAAGGCAAGAGATCGTGTTTGCCTATGCGTATGGCTCATTCGTGGAGGGTATCCCATTCCACGACATAGACGTTGGCGTCTATCTGGCTGAGGGGCACAAACAAGAGGATCCCTGGATCGCCATGGAGCTCGCCGAGGCGCTGGAGCAAGCGATCCCTCGTGGGCTAATTTACAGAGCCGCCCAGTCGACGATGAAAGCCTCAGCGATCCCCGTCGACGTGCGGATATTGAACAGGGCTCCCGCAACTTTCTGTTATCACGTGCTGCGGGGACGCCTGCTTTTCAGTCGCGACGAAGACGTCCGCGTCCCGTGGGCCGTCCGGGTCATCTCCCATTATCTGGACATAAAGCCCCTACGACACGCCGCTTTAAAGGAAGCCATGACCTCATGGACCTGAACCAGGAACTAATCCAAGAGCGATTTGCAGATATTCTCCAGTCGTTAGAGCGACTAGAGCAGATCAAAGCGATACCCAGAGACGAGTTTCTGGCAGAGCAGGACTTGCTTGACGTCACTAGCTATCGGTTGTTAATCGCTATCGAGGCCGCGTTGCAGATCTGTTTCCATGTTAGCGCCCGGCGAGTACACAGGGTGCCAGAGGAATACGCTGAATGCTTTAAAACATTAGCAGATGTAGGGATATTAGACTCTGATCTCAGTAGGAACTTGCAGCAGATGGCTCGGTTCCGCAACATGTTGGTACACGTATACTGGAAAATTGATTACAACATAGTGTATAACTTCTTGCAGGATCACCTAAATGATCTAAAGCGGTTCGTGCAAGCAATCGGTAAGTTGCTATGAATTCCCAACAATCGTTTATCCCCAACGTCGGAGGTCACGTTTTCATGTCACTGATATCACCTTACGGCGGTAGTCTCGTAAATCTGATGGTCCCCCCCGATGAGGCGGAGGAGCTGAAGATATATGCCAGCCATATCCCTTCCATCCAGGTCTCCGAACGAGTGGTATGCGATCTGGAGTTGCTGGCGACCGGTGGGTTCTCCCCCCTGGATCGCTTCATGGGAGAAGAGGATTACCGCCGCGTGTTGGACGAGATGCGGCTGGCCAACGGCTACGTGTTCCCCATCCCCATCACGCTACCGGTGGAGCCGGGGCCGGAAATCAAGCCAGGCCAGGACATCGCTATCCGAAACGCCAAGAATGAGCTCCTGGCCGTGATGACGATCGAGGAGATCTATGAGTGGGATCGGGACGAGATGGCGCAAAAGGTCCTCGGGACCACAGACCCGCGCCATCCGCTGGTGGCGGAGATGACCCGCTGGGGACCGCTGAACATATCCGGGCAGCTGCGGGTGTTGAGCCTGCCCAAACATTACGACTTCAGCGACCTGCGCATGACGCCTGCTCAGACTCGGGAGCGATTGGCTCGGGCAGGGCACGAGAACGTGGTGGCATTCCAGACCCGCAACCCCATGCATCGGGTCCATGAGGAGCTCACGAAGCGAGCGATCCAATCCGTAGATGGTACGCTCTTGCTGCACCCGGTGGTGGGGATGACGAAGCCAGGCGACGTGGACTACTTCACCCGCGTGCGGACGTACAAAGCACTGGTGAGCCGCTATTACGATCCAGATCGGGTCGTGTTGAGCCTGCTTCCCCTGGCGATGCGGATGGCCGGGCCGCGCGAGGCCGTATGGCACATGATCATCCGGCGAAACTACGGCGCCAACCATCTGATTGTGGGGCGCGACCACGCCGGGCCGGGCAAGGACTCCAGCGGTAAGCCCTTCTACGGCCCCTACGATGCCCAGGAGCTGGCCGAGCGTTTCAGCGACGAGATCGGCGTGAAGGTGATCCCCTTCACCATGCTGGTTTACCTGCCGGAAGAGGATCGCTACGAGGAGGTCACGAAAGTGCCTCGGGGCGCCCGCACGGCGGCGATCTCCGGAACGCAGGTGCGGGAGGAGTACCTGGGCAATGGGAGGAAGCTGCCGGAATGGTTTACCCGCCCCGAGGTGGCGGAGATCTTGAGCGAGAGCTACCCGCCCCGACATAAGCAGGGGGTGTGTATCTGGTTCACGGGGCTGAGCGGCGCCGGGAAGTCCACGACGGCAGAGGTGCTGACCCAGTTGCTGATGGAGCACGGCCGGCAGGTCACGCTGCTAGATGGGGATGTTGTGCGGACGCATCTCTCCAAGGGGTTGGGGTTCAGCAAGGAGGACCGGGACACGAACATCCGGCGGATCGGGTTCGTGGCATCGGAGGTGGTGAAGCACGGCGGGGTGGCGGTGTGTGCGGCAGTGAGCCCGTATCGGGCCACCCGGAATGACGTGCGTCGGATGGTGGGCTCCGATCGCTTCGTGGAGGTCTTCGTGGATACGCCGCTGGAGGTGTGCGAGCAACGGGATCACAAGGGACTGTACGCCAAGGCACGGCGAGGGGAGATCAAGGGATTCACCGGCATCGACGACCCGTATGAGGCACCGCTGAACCCGGAGGTCCGCCTGGACACGGTCAATCACACCCCGGAGGAGAACGCCAGGATGATCCTGGACTACCTGATCGAGAAGGGATTCATCCGGGTAGTGGAACAGGAAGATAATATACTGGGTGGCGGGAACGGGAGAGAGCGAGGCTGAAAGGCTAAAAGCAGGGAATGGAGGCGTGACTTATGAGCAACATGACTACGATGACAATATCACCTCGTATGGGAGCGCTTTTGACCAGCATCACGAAGACGCCCGATCTAGAGACCGCTCTGTGGAAAGTGTTGCTCGATTATATTGACATGAAGTTAGCGCAACTTCGCCAGCAAGTCCACGCTTTCGAATCGAAATGGGGAATGACGTTTGCCGAGTTCTCTGAACGATGTGCAGCTAACACGTTGGAGCAGGACCCTTATGCCTACGATGTCGAAAGCGATTTCTGGGAATGGGAGAAGGCGGTCACGCTCTTACGGCACTATGAGGCATTGCAAGATCGATGGACGTAGAGGATTTTGTAGACGAGTTGCTTCGCTCCCTGGCTGATACCGGACTGTTTGATAGCGTAACACTACAGAGGAAGAAAGAGTCAGCGACAATCAACATCCATCAGCGTTACCAGCGTCCAAAACGCAGATGACGCCCCAAATGGGGCATGTAGCGCTCCCATACACATTTATTTGTGCGAGCGATACCAGGAGGCTGTAGAGTGACGGAGAAAATAAAGGTGGCCGTAGAACTACCACGCCAGTTCGTTCCCTTAGTGGGGGTAAGAGAGGATGCACTGCCAACAGAGATCGAGAAGCTGCTGGCGCTAGAGCTGGTCAGGCGCGGGGCATTGACCTATACCAAAGCGGCTGAGCTAATAGGAATGAGCCAGGCAGAATTCATCGCTTATCTGGGTGCCCACCAGGTATCCATATTCCGTCTGGCCCCTGACGAGTTACGCTCCGAGGTTGAGGCGTGAGCTTCTGTGTCTCAGACGCTTCCCCACTGATTAACCTGGCTCGTGTAGGACATTTCGACTTACTAGCTGCCTTCTACGGCCAGGTCGTGATCCCTCAAGCGGTCTACGAGGAGGTGGTGGTACGGGGTGAGGGACGCGAGGGCAGTCGTGAGGTACGGAACGCGAGTTGGATTAAAGTACAGCCCCCGCAAGATGAACTGGCAGTGCGCGCGCTGGCCACCGAGTTGGGTACAGGAGAGGCAGCAGCAATCATTTTAGCACAGGAGCTCAGCGCTCCCTTGCTACTCATTGACGAGGTTCGTGGACGTCGGGTTGCCCAACAATTGGGATTGCAGGTACGCGGCACCCTGGGAATCCTGGCCCGTGCCAGGCGGGAAGGACGGATCCCCAGCCTGAGGGAGGCGCTCGATTTGTTGCGCGTGCGGGGCACCTGGATCGACCAGGAGTTATACGAGGAGGTACTGCGGCTTGTCGGTGAGTGAAGGGCATTACAAACAGAAGGTCCAGCTGCCAGCAGCTATGCATACGCGAAAGGTGGTGATCTGCGTCCCCAACAGAACGCAGATGACGCAGATACCCGTAGATATAGAGCAATGAAAAGAAGAAATCAGCGATAATCAGCACACACCAGCGTTGTCAGCGTCCCAACAGGTGGCACAAGGTTAGAGGAAGAAAGAGTCAGCGACAATCAACATCCATCAGCGTTACCAGCGTTTTAATGTCCAACCATGAATGAATTCCACGAGCCCGTAGTCTATTATGATGCTCTTCACTACAAACACAGCGATTTAACCAGACAGATATTGGCGTCTTCTACGAGGGTTACAACACCCTCGGCTACGGCTTCCTGGAGAAGGTTTACGAGAACGCTCTGGCGATCCGCTTGCGCAAGGCTGGCTTCACCGTGGCCCAACAGCACCCTAATCGTCGTAAAAGAGTAGAACGCTGATTGCGCAGACAAACACAGATGGACGCAGATGAAAACAAAGAAAAAACAGCGGTAATCAGCGCGCATCAGAGTTATCAGCGTCCCGTGCGATGTGACCAAATGAACGAACACGATGTGAACTCTCTGAAAAACATATTCCGCCGTTATCCCCAAGTATGGGCAGTGTACCTCTTCGGCTCTATGGCTGAGGGCCGGGCCCGGCGGGGGAGCGACGTCGATTTGGGAATTGTCCTGCGATCGGGGGCACCTCGCCCTGACAAACTCGACGTGCTCACGGATTTGGTCAAAGCCGGATACGAGAATGTCGATGTGGTGTTTCTGGACCCGGCGGCCATCAACGACATCGTGCTGTGGTTCGAAGTGGTTCGTCACAATCGGGTCATCTACGCGACTGACGACTTTGATCGAGGGGCGCTGTTCTCGAAAATCATCCGCATGTATTGGGATTTCCTCCCCACCCTTGAAGTACAACGCCAGGCCTACAAGGAGCGTATCCTAGGTGGTCAGAAAAGAAGTCGTGCGAAAACGGCTGCGGAAGCTGGATGAATACCTGACGATTCTGCAACGTCTCCAGGGAACGCCATATGAAGAATTCATCGCCAATCCGGAGAAATATGGGAGCGCAGAACGATTTTTGCAACTGGCTATCGAGACGGTGAATGATATTGGAAGCCATCTTGTAGCTGACCTGGGCTTGGGGCCGGTGGAGTGGTATCGAGATGTACCGGAAAGGCTATACGGGGCCGGGTATATTGATCAGGAGATGAGAGAGCAGTGGATTCGCATGATCGGCTTTCGCAATATCCTGGTGCACGACTATCTAGATGTGGATCGGGGCCAGGTCTATGAGATTCTGCAAAAGCATTTGGGCGACTTCGAACGCCTGCAAGGTGTATTTGCGGAATTCTTGTGATGAACACCGCTCTACGGGAAACAGATGATGCAAGTGCCCGCAGATAAAAACACAAAGAAGAACCCAGCGACAATCAGCGCGCATCAGCGCTATCAGCATCCCGTGCGGCGTGAGTATCAAGGGGGAAGGGTGATGAGCGTACAACTACAAATTCCCGATACTGTCGTACAGGCGATCCGTTTGCCAGAAGAGCGAATCGCCCAGACATTGCTTGTGGAGCTGGCGATCACCTTATATGCTCAGGGGCTTCTATCCTTCGGCAAGGCAAGGGAATTGGCTGGAATGGGGAAATACGAGTTCAGCCGACTGCTGGGAGAACGGGGCATCGTCCGACACTACAGTCGAGAAGAATTAGAGGACGACTTAGCATATGCCAGTGGTAAGTAACACATCGCCCATCCTAAACCTGGCAATTATCAACAGGCTCTCATTGTTGCACGAGCAATTCAGAGAGATATGGATTCCTCCCGGTGTACTCGGTGAATTACGTGTTGAGGAGGACCTCCCCGGGTCTCAGGCCATGCGGGGAGCGATAGAAGCAGGTTGGGTGCGAGTGAAAAATGTAGAGGACCAGGCGCTGACATCGGCGCGGCGATGGAGGTGCGCTTTTGAGACATGGGGACAAGGTGACAGGGTGAATGGCCCAGACGATTAAGACGCATCGCGATCT
>JAGHDS010000399.1 GCA_021159845.1 Anaerolineae bacterium | reverse complement strand
GGCAAAATCGGGATGATCCGTGAGGATCTGCGCACATCAGCGTCATCTGCGTTCTTATGCTCATCGGCATCGACCGTCCATTTTCATCGTTATGCGGTGTGTAACTGCTCATGGAGACTGTTCACCTTTGGAGTAAGAGAAATCAGCTACGCCACGTCCTAGTACATCGAGTCTCACGGGGTTGTGTGTCTGGCAGCCAAATGGCTCGGGCGTGCGCTTGGTCGAGCGCAACGACAGATCTCATCACGAGCGCACCATCCGGCTGGGTGTTGGCGTCATCAAGATCCAGGCGCCTCGAGTGAACGCGAGTTGTTGCGGAGTAGGACAGGTAGCAGTAAACTTGCGTGCTGTTATCCGGGGATATAGCGCTAACAGGGGCTAGAGCGTGATAACATGTAACTGCTCAGCCTTGGGCAAATAGGACGCTGATTTCGCAGATCATCCGCTGCTAAACGCCGATGATTAAAAGATCGGCGGGAATCTCAGCTGTCCTGCAATGACTAAGGGAATTGTTCTTACAGGGCTGAAAGGCTAGTTGTTTCTTGGAAGCTTAACGATATGAGTGGTGAAGGGGGCGTGTTATGTGGGAAGATGTTCCCGGAGTTGTTATCCACCACGTACCTGCACGCACTGAACAGTACGTGGGTTGTCCTTCTATCGTGATCCTACCCTCGGGCGAGTATGTGGCTTCTCACTCTCACTTTGGCCCTGGTGCCAGGAACACGGATAGCTGGATTTATCGGTCCCGGGATCGGGGCCGAAGCTGGGAGTGCATTGCCGAATTGCATGGTCAGATATGGTCCAACCTGTTCGTCCATGAGGGGGATCTCTATATCATGGGCACCGACCACTGCGACAACTACGGTGGGCGGCTGAACGGTCGCATTGTGATTCGGCGCTCCGTCGATGGGGGTCGGACCTGGTCGGAGCCGCGGGATGAGTTCACGGGGCTTCTGACCGACGCGGATGGTTATCATACTGCGCCCGTCCCCGTGATCACGCATCGAGGCCGGCTGTGGCGCGCTATGGAATTCGCTCCGACGCAGGACCGAGGCACCTGGCGAGCGTTTGTCATGTCCGCCTCGGTCGACGCTGACCTCCTCCGCCGCGATAGTTGGACGTTTAGCGAGCAGTATGCACATTCGTGGTCGCGCTCCCAGTGGATCGAAGGCAACGTGGTGGTCGCGCCGGATGGGGAAGTGTGGAATGTGCTACGCACGAACCCCGTGGGGCAGGGACGTGCCGTCGCATCGGCGTTCCGCGATCGGGCCGTGATTCTCCACGTCTCCCCTGACGGGCGGCATCTCAGCCATGACCGCCAGCGGGACATCATTGATATGCCCGGAGGCGGCGTGAAGTTCACCATCCGGTATGATCCGGAGACCCAACGTTATTGTACGTTGGTCAACAAGCAGAGCGATCCCGAAGCCAACCGCAATGCCCTTTACCTCATCTGGTCTCGGGATTTGCGCTCGTGGCATGTAGCGAAGCGCCTTCTGTTCCACCCCGACCCGGATAGACACGCGTTTCAATATGTGGATTGGGTTTTCGATGGGGAGGATATTATCTATGTCTCCAGGACGGCCTATGACGATGGTATGGGCGGGGCCCACGATTTCCATGATGCGAACTTCCTGACTTTCCATCGCCTTCCCCACTTCCGGGATTGGATTAAGTAACTACCACGAACCCCCGTTGGCAGGTTCGCCTGTATTAGCCAGTGTGGCCGGAAGCTTTGGTATGGGATGTTTGGTTGTGACGGGGCTCATGCCCGCGTTTTGGGATAGTTGGTGGATCGGACCTCCCTGATGGGGAGTTTACCGCTTACTGAGATCAAGAGAGGAGTTCATGCTTCGATCAGAGCCTATATTCGAGACCATCCCGGGGGCACCCTCCAGTCATGCCTCCACTATTGTCGCTCTGCCTGACGGCCGGCTGCTGGCGGCCTGGTTCGCTGGAACTCATGAGAAGCACCCCGACGTTGCCATCTGGCTGTCTCGCTGCGACGGTGGTCAATGGGAAACGCCCGTCAGGATCGCGGATGTGCCTGATGTGCCGCTGTGGAACCCCGTGTTGTTCCTGGACGACGAGGGGGTGGTGTGGCTCTTTTACAAGATCGGCCCCGAGATCCCCGCCTGGACGGGCGCATATATACGCTCGGTTGATGGTGGAGAGACGTGGTCTGCTCCAATCTTCCTTCCGGCGGGGCTGCTGGGGCCGGCTAAGAACAAACCTATACTCCTCAGCAACGGCGATATCCTGTGCGGGTCCTCGCGCGAGACGTGGCATTCATGGGCCTGCTGGGTGGAGATCATCCATCGGGACAGGGCGAGCTGGTCATTGTATGGTCCGCTAGTCGCTCCCGGACATGATGGCTCCGGTGACGATGTGATCAGCGCTGAGTGGGACGCGGCCAAGGGAGAGGTGCGATTGCCTCAGGAGCATCGCGGCGTTATCCAGCCGACGGTGTGGGAGTACGCCCCCGGGCGGTTGAAGATGCTGATGCGCTCAACCCGGGCCGTGGGGTTCATCTGCTCCGCAACGTCTGACGACTATGGGCGCACGTGGTCTGAGGTGTCGCTTACGGAGATACCGCACTCCAACAGCGGGCTGGACGCCGTCCGATTGGTGGATGGGCGGATCATCCTGGCCTGCAACCCGACGCATGAAGGACGAACGCCGCTCTCCTTGCTGATGTCGGAGGATAATGGGGAGACCTGGCCCTGGCGGAAGGACATCGAGACGGGGGCTGGCGAATATTCCTATCCATCCATCGTCCAGGGCCCCGATGGGAGAGTGCACCTGGTATATACCTACCGGCGCCAGCATATCCGTCACCTGGCATTCTCTCCCGATGACCTCATGACGAGGTGACGCCTTGGGAGAACGCGGTTGGGCTGGCCGGAGCGTCGCGGCGGCGAGTAGCCGATGCGTGGAGTAAGTTAAGCCGCCCGGGGGATCTCCCTCGGGCGGCTTAACAGTCGATAGCGGATCGGTGCGGGGTGCCGGTTGTTGACCTCGCCCTACCAGCGGAATTTGTGCGGCCCGAAATCAGCCTCGTAGTAGGGCACGACGGCCCGCCCGGGCGGGGCTACCTGATCCAACCGCTTCAGGTCCTCCTCGGTCAGCGTCACGTCCAGTGCACCCAGGTTGTCCTCCAACTGCTCCATGGTACGCGGGCCGATGATCGGGCTTGTGATTCC
>JAGHDS010000168.1 GCA_021159845.1 Anaerolineae bacterium | reverse complement strand
GTGATATCCCGCACCGGGCCAGCCCGCTTGATCCGGCCTTTGTCGGGTAACAGGATCTCGCAGGTCCCATACTCGACGCCGTTGGGATCATCGCAAGCTGCAGCCGCTCCGCTGGTCGCATTGCCCGCGGCCGTCCCCTGCGGACCGATGTAGCTGATCAGCTTCACCAATTGCGTGGACTCGTTATTCGGCTTCCAGCCCAACCAGTCCAGAAATGGTTCCGGCTCGATGGTCAAGCTCAACAGGTCATTCGATCCGCAGATATGGAACAGGCCATTCGGCCCGTACATGCTAGCCATGTCAGACAGGGTCAGATCCTTTCGCGCTAGCTCCTTGACCCCGTACTGAGGAGTGTTCCCTGATAGCGCACCTGCCATCTGAGCGGCGCGCATGAGCAGTTCTAAGTCGATTTGCATCGCCATCCCTATCCCTCCATCTCTCTACATCAAGGCTCTTCCTTGAATCCGAGGGCTCGCTCAGCTAAGTCAGCTAAGTTGAGCTTCTCCTCATCTTCGTCAGTTTCTTTACCGGCCAGGGGTGGGTTATCGCGCGTGGGGCGCACGATACGCCGCACCGTGGCGCGCGGCAGGTCACGAGCTTTCTCGGCCAGCCGCTCGTCCTCCGCCTTGCGAAGCTCGGCGACGTCTGCGGTAATCGCCTTGAGAGCCGCCCGCAGCTCACTCAGGCCCTCAAGGGCTGGAGCCAACTGCTGGCCGATCCGGTCGTGAATACGATCATCCAGCTTCTGAGCGATGCCGTCCAGCGCCTCGTCCGAGAGGACGAACTCGAAGACCTCCTCCCCGCCGGATTCGGTCTCCTTGGCCTCCGTTTCGGCCTGACCGTCCGACCCTCTGTCCTCGTCGCTGCTATCGGTGCCCTCATCAGTCTCGCCTTCTGTCTCGATGATCTCCTTCCAGCGCACGCCGGCCTCCTTGAGCACCTCGGCACCGTTCTCCAGTTGCTCCAAGATCTCATTCGCCTTCTCCTCGCCTAACATCTCACGCAGTGCTTTCATCTTCCTCTCACTCAATTTCGCCTTTGCCATCCCATCTAGCTCCTTCACGCTGATCATAGACCAAGGGAACGCAGCTGCCTCTCTGGGCAGCACCGACCGCTCCAAGATCACGCCTGGTGGTCGGTAGGTCCCATCCGCCGACTTCCTCGTGTAGAAGAACTGAATGGACACGCCGTAATCATCCGGGTGCGCTTTCAGGTGTTCTACCGCCTTACGCGCTACTTCTGTGTCATCGAACAGCCCCGACTCCAGCAAGAACCCACTCACGACGGCCTGGTAGTCACATGACCCGATCCGGGTGCCCGGAATGTGATAGATCATGAGTGGCCCTCGATCGCCGATCCGGTCGGCCACCTCGACCGCCGATTCCAGGAAGTCCTTGCTCACCACCTCTCCTTCCCGATCCTCAAACATGCCCGAGCTGACCGTCAGCCAGCGAGTCTTTCCGTCCTCTTGCTCGAACATCTTGAGGGCCGTAAAGGTGGGGACCACCTGCACCCACTGCTCCCGTGGGGCAAAGGTGATCTGGTCGATGATCTCCGCCCCGTTGGGGTCCCCCTCCACTGGCTTGAAGGTGACCTCATAGGGGACCTTGTAGTACTTGCGGGCCGAGCTGCCCAGGTCGGTCCCTGGCTCATAGAGGCTGACGATCACGTGGTCGTCGAAGACCTCGGTGACCCAGATATCCAGGCCGGGGAACGCCTGGGGCAGGGCCGACTCGATGTCGGCCAAGGTCGCCCGCAGGTTTATTGATTTCTTCTTAGGCGCCTTCATGCCCGCGATCTCCCACAGATACTCGGGGATGTCCTCATCGGGGACGTTGATCTCCCGATAGAGGGTGATCACCTTACGAGCGTACTTGCGTCGCTCCTCCTCTGTCACCTTGGCCCGGTTGCCGCGGGAGCCTTTAGGGCCCAGAGCCGCAGCGACTTGCCCCAACTGCTGGCGATCGATGTTCCCGTTTTCGTCACGCACCCGTAAGCTCCACGTGCTTGGCTTCTCTGGATCAGGTACGTGGAGATATGCGCTGGCAGGGTATTTCACCCCACCCTCTGTCTTCATCGCTGCCTTCTCTTGTACACCTTCCATCTTCAACCTCTCCTCGGCCACCCCACGCACCACCCGCCAGCCGGCACGTAGGGCCAACCCTGTATCTTGGTACTGCTCCCTCCCACGCACATACCCATAAGCCCACACGCTCTTAAGCCAACCAGGTAGCTGCTGAATTGCTTTCTTCTTGCGGGCTGCCTTCACCGCCGACCACGCCGCCGCAAACGCCCGACCCTCGTCGTCAGGATGCCGCTTCAGCGTGGCGTTAAACACCTCGACCCAGAGCCGGCGTAGCTTTCTGGGCAGCTTCTTCACCGCCTTGGGCAGATCCCGGTCGTTCGGTCCGCTGTACGGCATCTATACCCCACTCCTCAGACTGCGCTGGATCTCCCCCAGCATCCGCTCCACCCGCTGCCTGAAGTAGGCCTTGGTTCGTGGGGATGTAAACGCCTTCTCCATGTAGTGCCACCCCTCAAAGCCCCGCACGTAACGGGCGAAGACTAGGTGCACATCGTGTTGTTCACTGCGCACATTCTTCCCCCGCCGCCGGGCAATGCCGTAGGCCACGATCAATGTCTGCCGACCGCCCAACTTCCCTGCTTCTGCCCCCATCGCCGCCCACGCCAGCGCCTTCGCCGTCTTGGGGCGGATTAACCGTTTCCTCGGCCCATACAGCCCCCGTCCCATACTCCACGAAGCGGGCATAGGGGACGTTCGTGCCCACCTCCACCCAGTGCCGGTTGCCGGACCGGCGCACCCGGTCATCCACGGCGATGCTCCTGCCCAATGTGCCCGTGCGTCGATAGGTCGTGGTCGGCTTCTGCGGCGGGTATTTGGCCGCCTGCGCCCGCACGTAGCGCCCGACGTCCATTAGAGCCCGGCGGCGGGCGTTGTTCACAATGTGCCTGATCTTGGCGCTTTTCCCCTTCGCCGACAGCTTGGCCATCTCAACCCCCCTCACGCCCTCGTCGGGCGGCGATCTCCGCTGCAGCCTCCGCCGATGGCGCTTCCACCGGAGGAGCCAGGCTGCGCATGACCGAGACCCCGTTGGCCTCCTCGTACCAGAATTGGAAGATCTCCAGCGGCGCCGTCCCCTGGCTCCTGGCCCTGGCGATGTTCTCCTGGATGGCGCTGCCCTGCACGACATACTCGGGGAACGGCCAGTAGGCGATCTCCCCCTCATCGGCCGCCCAGGCCCCGATGACCACCCAGCGTCCCGGATCACTGCGAGATGGAACCATTTCCAGCATAGTCTGAAAGACGCGGGGCTCTTCGCGCGGCAGTGGCTCGTCAGGTGGGCCGCCCGCAACCCGTTCTACGTGAATCCGCAGGAGCTCTTGGATGTATGAGCGGTCTCGCCGCTTCCACTGCTCGTATAGCCGTTCATCCCGCCGTGACATGAGGTAGATGGGCGACAGCACGATTTTCCCGTGAACGTGGTAGAGGGTGACGAAATCTCCCTCCTCCTCGATCTTCGTGATCCGGAATGCGTGCGGCCGCTCGCTATAAGCCCACCACCAGCCGAACACCCGATGGTCGGCGTCCCAGATCAGGTCGGCCGCCGGGTGATCGTCCACCTGCCTATAAGACCCGCCCGGTGTGAGCAGATAGGCGCCCACCGACGCCTCGCCGACCTGCAGGTAATGCTCCAGCATGCTCTTTGACATCAGCGCGCCACCCTCACAGCCTTCTCCAACGGTCGGCCATCCAGCCGTTTGATCCCATACCGCTGTAGCAGATCGATCACCTGCTGCTTTTCCTCGGCCGATCTCACGTTAATCCCCACCAGATAATCGTAAAGGCTCAGATTGCGTTTGATGATGGTCTCGTTTCCAGGCGACTTCGCCGCCGCCTTCCACCCTTCGATAGAGGCACGCCGGCGTCGCCGTATATGGTCCGGGTGAACGTTTCCGTAGTAGTCCCCACTGTAGCTGATGACATCCGGGTCCAACAGCAGTCGCTTGTCGAACAGGAGATGGTAATCCCGATACCTGGCAGCGCTTGCCGAGCGGATGCGGGTGAACACGTAGGACGCGCCACCCGTCTCCTGATCTCTCACCGGGCTCATGCCGCTCACCGGTATCCCTATGCGCATCTTCTCCTCGGTCGCCACCAGTGCCCCGTTGTTCTCCAGAATAAGCCGTAGGGACCCAACCACATCGCCGTTGTACAGCGAATGGGTCAGCACATACCCTCTCATCTCACGGTTTAGATCCTCCTCGGTGATGTCAAATCGTCGCCAGCGCGGGATGCCGAACCGTCCCTGCTTGACGCCGAGTACAGGCGCCGGGCTGTCGAATCGAGGCATAGGGGCATAGGATGGCAGTTTACGCACATCGGCGACGCCCAGCCGCTTGCTCCAGTAGTTCACCATCACCTCGATGCGTTCACCGATGCTCATGTCCGGCGTGATCCCCATCCTCTCAAAATCCACCCCGGCCGCATAGCTGACCTTGATGAGATACAGGAACTCCATATCCTCTCTCGTCGCCAGGCGGGTCTCAAGCCCCAGGTCACCCAGGTGTCTCAGCACCCGATTCAGCTTCTCCGGTGTCAGCTCGCCGTCCACCTGGATCAGCATGCGGCCCTGCTTGCTGTAAATATTGCCGTTATCGTCCCCGTGGAACATGTAATCGGCGCGAATATCGTCGTCGAACTCGATATGAACCCCGTTACCGCGGAAGGTCTGCGTTTTCCCACCCTGCCATACAATGCGCCCTCGCTCGTTTCGGACATAATACATGCGTGCCGGCGTCTTGCTCGCCCGGAGGCGTCTTCGCCCTTCGATATGCCGTGGCCTGGCTTTCTTGGGGACGAATTGCTTTACGATCTTGCCCACCTGGCCACCTAATGGCCTCGTCCGTGGAACCACCTCCTCATATAGCGGGGTAATGATGTCATAATAGTACTGTGCCGCCGGGTTCTGCTTCCTCTCTGCATACAGCTTCATCCACAGCTCTGTAATCTTATCCCTGGTGTGCACTGGTATCTGGCCGTCATATCCCAGGCTGTCCGGCTTCAGGTGGTAATTGTAGCTCTTCACAACCGCCAGCACATCGTTCCAGTAGGGATCGCCCTCCTCCCTGGTGACTATCCCGCCCGTGATGTCCTCCAGCGTGGCCAATATCTTCCTCTCCGCATCGCGGCGCACCTTCAAGTCGATCAGCGTACCATCGCCGTCTACCCTGTAGATCAGCGCATGCATGTCCTCGATGTCCTCGCCGCCGAACATGAGCGCCTTGCCCTGCCAGCCGGACGCCTCCACCTCCTGCACGAACTCCTCAGTGATGGGCGTGGCCGCCTCGACGGCCGGCCTCAGCCGAGCCAGAGCCACGTCGCGAGCTGCTTTCGCCCGCCGATACAGATCTACGAAATCCTGGGCGATGCGGTTCTTGCGCTCAACCGCCTGCTGTAGGAAGACATCGATGTCCTGATACGCCAGCGCCCTACGGCCGGGCGATACCCGGAACCGGTAGGCGGCCTCGGCATACGGCCGGATAATGCGCTTGAATTCCTCGTCATCCAGGCTCTGGATGCGCCCCAGAAACTCGGCCAGCACCGGATGGTCATAGGAGGCGTAGAAGACCTCTTCACCCTCGGCCCAGCGTTGCAGGAGCTGGTTATGATAGCCGATGACCCCATGCGCCTGGTTGGGATTGTAAGTCCAGTCCAGCCTGTCTTGATCGTAGAACTTGAAAAGCTGACCCTTATCGATGCCGACGATCTGACCATCTGCCGTGATGATCAGGTTCTCGGCATGGCCGTCGTGATTGCCGATCAGCCAGTCGAAGATATG
>JAGHDS010000466.1 GCA_021159845.1 Anaerolineae bacterium | reverse complement strand
GTCCTACAGGGGATGTTTTCAACATCGGCGGGGGCGAGGAGATCACGCTGAATCGGCTGGTGGCCAAGCTGGAGTCGTTGATCGGCCGGAAGGCGATTGTCCGGCGGGGCCCGCCGCGGCCGGGTGAGCAACGCCGGGCGTTGGCCGATACTCGCAAGGCGCGGACGGTGTTGGGGTGGGCCCCGCGCGTGTCCCTGGATGAAGGATTGCGCGCTCAGATCGCGTGGCAGCGGGAGATGCTCGAGGCGGTGGACTGATGCCGGTGACGCGGGAAACGGTGGGGGAGAAGGCGGCAACCTTGGGCCATCCCAGTTACGTGTGGCGGTTTGGCCAGGATCGTCGGCTGAACCTGATCCGGGAGTGGGCGTCGTTGGAGGGCAAGCGGGTCCTGGATGTGGGATGTGGCCTGGGGATGTATATGCGGAAGATGCGAGCCTTCACGTCGGATGTGTACGGCGTGGAGATCGATCTGGAGCGGGCGGCCGAGGCCGGGCGGGAGTTGTCGCTGGTCGCCTGCGCGGCCGCCGAGGCGCTCCCATTCCCGGATGGCTCGTTCGATGTCGTGCTCTCTCACGAGATGATCGAGCACGTACAGGATGATCGACAGACGGTGGCGGAGGCAATCCGAGTACTTCGGCCGGGGGGGCGGTTGGTCCTCTTCTGCCCGAACCGGTTGTATTTTTTCGAGACTCACGGTCACTATTGGCGTGGTCGGTACCATGAGGGGAACACGCCGCTGATCAACTGGTTGCCTGATCCGCTGCGCGACCGGTTGGCGCCGCACGTTCGGGCCTATACCCGCGGTGGGCTTCGGCGCTTGTTTGACAGTTTACCCGTCCGCATCGTGTATCACACGCAGATTTACCCCGGATATGACAACATTGTGTATGCCCGGCCGCGGCTGGGCCGGCTTCTGCGTCGTGTCACATATACCCTCGAGCACACCCCATTGCGAATTTTCGGCCTCTCTCACTTCCTCGTCGTGGAGCGGTTGAGATGAGCCAGGTGGCGTAGGCTGCCTGCCGAATACGGGGCAATGCAAAGAGCGGTCATGTGCAGGGGGCCCTTTGCATTATGTTCGCCACCCGGAGAGGCCAGTGGGCTTCTGGATGCCCTTCTTCTCCCTGGTGTGTTCTTGCTGTGCGGGTGTGTTTGGAGCCGCACAGGACTTGAGGTGACCATCCAGGTCGCAGTGGACGACGTGGGGGGCCATTTTGTGAGTGTTTGCCATTTCATGTGGGTTAGGCTATCATAGCGCGGCGAAGGGAAAGCGGGGGGCAGCGAGTATAAGCTCACCCCCCGCTGGTTCGTGATACCGTATACACGTGTCCGGGCTCGGCTGTCGTGGCGGAGCCTGTGGACAGGTAGGGATATATGGACCAACGCGGGGTGATATTGTTGCGGAGGCAGCGGCACAGCCGGGCGTTGCGCGCTGCGCCCAAGCCTGGGGTATGGGCACTTAAGATACTTTTGAGCTTCCTGCTGTTCATTGCCATCATCTCTGGGGCGACGCTGGCGGTTGCCGCGGGGACTGCGGCGGGGGTCTACGCGTACTTCGCACGGCAGTTGCCGGATGCCTCGGCAATTGAGACGGAACAGGAGCAGTTTGAGACGGTTCGTATCTATGATCGGACGGGGAAGCATCTCCTGTACGAATCCATAGACCCGCGGCCGTTTCGGGGGGATCGCACTTATGTCCCGCTTGACCAGATCTCTCCGTATTTGATTCATGCCACCATTGCCCTCGAGGACCGCTCTTTTTACGAGAACCCGGGGGTGAATTTCCGCGGCGTCGCCCGGGCTTTCGTCTCCAACCTGCGCGGCGGCTCCGTCCAGGGGGGGTCCTCTATCACCCAGCAGCTCGTTAAGAATGTCCTCATTCCGCCGGAGGAGCGATATAAGCGTTCCTATGCGCGCAAGATCAAAGAGATGATCCTCGCGTTGGAGATCACCCGGCGTTACCCCGGCCGGGCGGGTAAGGACCAAATATTGGAGTGGTATCTCAATTACAACTTCTATGGCAATGCGGCTTACGGCGTCGAAGCCGCCTCGCGCATCTACTTCGATAAGGCGGCTAAGGACCTGACGCTGGATGAGGCGGCCATGTTGGCCGCGTTGCCGCAATATCCCGGACTAAACCCCATTCAAGCCCCGGCCGATGCCTACCGACGACAGCGAAAGGTCCTGGATGCGATGGTGGAGGCCGGCTATCTGACCAGGGCCGAGGCCGACCGGGCGAAGCGTTATTTCAACGACCGTCTGCTGGATAAGCTGGTGGAGAAGGGACTGCTCCCCGCCGCGGATGTTGACCCGGTCCGGCACGGCGATTCCGCCGCGACGGCGCGAGCATTGCACGGCTTGGTCAACATGGGGCTGATCTCGGCCGATGAGGCGGAGCGAGCCATTCGGGAGGGAGGCGTGCGCTGGCAGTTCGTGCGCCAACGCGCGGGCGAGCGGTTTGAGATCCCGCCGGACGCTCCGCACTTCGCTCTCTACGTGTTGCATCAACTTGATCAGGAATTCAACACCGCGGATGACCCGTACTTCATCTGGCGTAACGGGCTCCAGGTTTACACCACGTTGGACTGGGACCTGCAGCAGCGCGTGCAGTGCATCGCCCGCGCCCACATCGCCTACCTACAAAACCGGACCCCTGAACCTTACCCCGGCTGTGATCCTCCGCCCAGGATCGAGGAGCTGAACCGGCCCAAATTGCAGTTCGATCACGATGTGACGAACGCGGCCGTGGTCGTCATCCGTCCTAAGACGGGGGAGATCCTGGCGATGATGGGTAGCCTCGACTACTACAACAAGGATATCGACGGCGAGGTGAACAACGCACTGTCCGAGCGCCAGCCGGGATCCTCCTTCAAGCCGTTCACGTACCTCACCGCGTTTCAGCAGGGGTTCACCCCAGCCACGATGGTGATGGATGTGCGCACGGTGTTCCCCGATCCGCCGAACCCGCCCTACATACCGGAGAACTACGATCGCAAGTACCACGGCCCACAGAGCTTGCGGGAGGCCCTGGCGCGATCGTATAACATCCCGGCTGTGTGGCTGATGAGCCAGGTGGGGGTGAAGAATGTCATCAAGATGGCCCACCGTATGGGGATCAACACGCTGACCAAGGACTACTATGGCCTCAGCCTGACGTTGGGTGGTGGAGAGGTACGCCTGCTGGATATGACGTATGCCTTCAGCGTTCTGGCGAACAACGGTGTGATGGCGGGAGAACCTGTTCCGGCGATCAAACAGCGGCCTGGGTACCGGACATTGGATCCGGTGTCGGTCCTGTTAGTCAGGGACAAGAACGGGCGCATCTTGAAGGAGTACCGAGAACCGCACGTGAAGCGGATCATCTCGCCGCAGTTGGCGTATCTCATGAACGATGTGCTCTCGGATACCAAGGCGCGGCTGGCAGCCTTCGGCAGTTTCTCCAAGTACCTGGCGTTGGAGGACCGGCCGGTGGCGGCGAAGACCGGCACGACGAACGACTATCGGGATGCGTGGACGATTGGGTATACGCCGCAGTTAGCGGTGGGGGTGTGGGTTGGTAACGCTGATAACCACCCGATGAAACATGTACCGGGATCGTTGGGGGCTGCTCCCATCTTTCACCAGATCATGGAGGATGCCCTGAAAGGCAAGCCCGTGGAGAAATGGCAGGAGCCGCCCGGGATGGTGCGGGTGACGGTCTGCGTGCCTTCCGGATTGCTGCCCACGGACGACTGCCCGACCCGCCGTGAGGAGCTGTTCATCGCCGGGACGGAGCCACACGCGTACGACACGGTGTACCGGGCGTACGAGGTGAATAAGGTGACGGGTAAGCTGGCCACCCAGTACACGCCGCGTGATCTGGTGGAACGGCGGGTATACATGATCTTCCCGCCAGAGGCGGCCGACTGGGTGCGAGAGGCGGGCATTCCCCAGCCACCGAAGCAGTACGACGATGCGTACGGCCCTGGCCCTGTAGATCCCGAGGTGGCCATCATCGATCCCAAGCCGTATAGTTATGTGCGGGGCATTATCCCCATTATCGGTAACGCTCAGATGGGCGGTTTCCGCAGCTATCGGGTTGAGTTTGGGGAAGGGTTGAACCCCGGTGCCTGGATGCAGATCGGCCCGGAGCACCATAACCAGGTGGGGAATGGTGTCCTTGAGTATTGGGATACGACGCCGTTCAACGGACTGTATACGCTGCGCCTCACGGTGACGAAGGGGGACGGCAGCACCCGGACGACGACCACGCAGATCACAGTCGATAACACCCCGCCCAAGGTGAAGATCGTGCATCCCTATGATGGGAAGGCATACGTCATGGAGGATGACGAGTGGGTGAGCATCACGGCCAAGGCTACCGATGATTGGTCCATGGATCGGGTGGAATTCCTGTTGGACGGCAGGCCGATCGGGACCAGCACGGTGCCGCCGTACAGTATCCGCTGGACGATCGCGATGTCGGATACGATCCCGGAGGAGGGACGGATCATCTCGGAAACGCGGCCGATCACCATGCCCGATGGCTCCGTCCAGTTGGGCGAGGTGCCTGTGATGACTACAACGGTAGAGACCCTGGCCGACGGCACGAAACGGCTGATCGAGACCTGGGAATCCGGCCGCACGGTGATCTCCGATACCCATGGATATACTGAGACCCATGTGATCCAGTTGAAAGCGTACGATAGCGCTGGCAATATGGCGGAGGCGGACCCTATACGCATCCTGGTAACGCATAAGCAGGAAGAGGAAGGGGCGATCGCGTGGGGAGCCCCGGTGGAGCCTGAGGGGGCATGGGTGCCCCGGCCGTCTGGCCCGACGCGATCCGGAGGATAGGGTGAGAGCGTTCTCTGTTCCGAACACGAGCGGGGGCATATACGATCATGTGCAAGCGTATCCTGGTCACCAACGACGATGGCGTTCACGCTCCTGGCCTGTTGGCTTTGGCCCAAGCGCTCTCGGCCGTGGGGGAGGTGACCGTCTTCGCCCCGGATCATAGTTGGTCGGCGGCAGGACATACCAAGACCATGCACAAGCCGTTACGCGTGTTCGACGGCCGGCTGGCGGATGGCACGCCGGCGTTGGTGACCACCGGTACGCCGTCGGATTGTGTGGGGCTAGCTCTGTTGGGTCTGGTTCCAGGTAAGCCCGATTTGGTCGTCTCTGGCATCAACGATGGCGCGAACTTAGGGTCGGATGTTACCTACTCAGGCACGGTAGCCGGGGCGATGGAGGCGGTCGTGAATGGTATCCC
>JAGHDS010000286.1 GCA_021159845.1 Anaerolineae bacterium | reverse complement strand
GTGAAGTAATCAGTCAGGCGGTCGATCAAGATGGCCAGGAGCACACCGACCGCTGTAGAGAGGAAAGGACGCCACCATCCGCCAGGTACGCCTCGCATATACACGAAGGCGACGATCCCGAATAGGATCACGGAGATGGCCGCGGATGTCAGGAAACCGCGGAAGATGGCGGTCATGGCATCGCCACTTTTCTCGGTTTCCCCACCCTTCACCTGATAGGTGCCGATAATAGAGGACAACACGCCAATACCGCGAACAAGCAGCGGGTATAAGATCCACTCAATGTGGCCAGTGATGGCCGTCAAAGCCAAGCCGAGGATCAAACCAGAGACGATGGTGACCTCGTAGGACTCGAAGATATCGGCCGCCATACCGGCGCAGTCTCCAACATTGTCGCCGACCAGATCTGCGACCACAGCGGCGTTTCGGGGGTCGTCCTCGGGGATGTCCTGCTCGACCTTACCGACCAGGTCAGCGCCGACATCTGCTGCCTTCGTGTAAATACCGCCGCCCACGCGCATGAAGAGGGCTAGCAGCGTGCCACCGAAGCCGAAGCCTAACAGGGCGTCTGGGGCAGCTTTACCGAAGACCATGAAGATGAGCGTGCCACCGAACAGACCCAGACCATCGGTGAGCATCCCGGTGATCGTACCCGCCCGGTACGCGATGCGCAGTGCTTCACCGAAGCTGTGGCGGGCGGCCGATGCCACGCGCACGTTGCCTTCTACGGCCATGCGCATACCCAGCTGGCCTACCGCCAGGGAGAAGCTGGCGCCCATAATGAAGGCAATCGCGCGACCGATGCCTACCCACAACCGGATCTGACCTTCACTAAGCCCCTTGAAACGCTCAAGAGCCTCCGCGCTTGGGGGCACAATGTACACGCTCAGGAACAATGCCACTGCCAGGATAGCAATGAATGGCAGAATGGTGTGCAACTGCCGATTGAGGTAAGCTTCTGCTCCCTGTCGGATCGCCTCCCATACCTCCTGCATCTCTCGCGTGCCCTTATCTTCCTGCAGGATGTGGTTGCGCAAGAAGAGGGCGTAGAGGAGGCCGAGAACCGCGATGCCTAAGATAGACCATATGGCGACGGTTTCCAGGGGGGTCAACCCCATCATGTTTACACCCAATATGCTCATGATCGACTCCTTCTCCCTTTGTACTAGACTGTCAGAATATAGCCGGGCACTTTTGGAAGCCCGGCTGATCACCTTGCAAAGTATGAGCAAGGTTGAAACTCATCTGGAGAGGGACGGCTCGTTTGGCTGTTGTGTGTCTACATCCGCTTCATTACTTGGCTCGCTTACAGCACGAAGTGCCTTTTCATAAGCCAGATCCTGGATCTCCCGTAGGTTCTCGGGCACGCTCCGAAATCAACGCTGACGAATTTTACTCGCAATATCGTGAGGCGTCAAGGATGCAAGTCATGTTGTCAGAGGTTTTCCCCGAGCCGAGTGTTCGACGCAACGGTGCAACGATAATCTGGGTTTGCCGAGATATGGCCTTTGAAATTGGATCGGCCCTTTTACATCAGGGGAAGATCATTCCCGATAGGGCTTTTTCGATGTTCTGGCACCCAAGCAGCCCTTATTCTCCATATCCCCTTCTTCCACGCCTGGAAGGAAGAGAGAGGCTTGGTTCGGCTTACGGTGGTGGCGCGGCTGATCTCTCTTACCCCAACGGTGACCAGTTACCCCGACCAAATGGTTTGACATCTCCTAGGAGCGGCGGCATAATGCCCACGTTGATGTGAACTCGGTTGTATGAGCACGGAGATGAGCGATCTCCTTGGAGGTGCCTGGCGTGGCGATCGCGATGATTACTTATGGCCAGGTGACGTGGGTGGATATCCAACAGCCGACGAAGGAGGATATCCAGTTCTTACGTTCACGTTATGATTTTCATCCACTGGATCTGGAGGACTGTCTGAGCAGAATTGAGCGGCCTAAAATCGACGAATACGAGGCTTATGCTTTCATGGTCATGCATTTTCCTCTTTTTGATCGCCAGCGCCAGATTACGCGCCCCAGTGAGGTCGACTTTTTCATCGGTGCCGATTATCTGGTGACACTGCATGATGGCGTGCTAAAACCTTTACTTCGCCTCTTCGATGCTTGCCGGGAGGATGAGCAAGCGCGTGCGCAGCATATGTCGAAGGGGGCGGGCCGTCTCCTGTATTCGATCCTGGACCGGTTGGCTGACTCGGTCTTTCCTATGCTGGATAAAATCGGTGCACATCTACGTTGGATCGAGGAGGAGATGTTCACAGAGAATATGCGTGAGATCGTGCATCGCATCTCGTTCGTCCGGCGCGATATCATCGCCATGCGGCGCATCGTTCGGCCCCAGCTCTCTGTTGTCCTAGCCCTGGAGCATAGCGAGTTTCCGTTCATGCCGGAGGGCCTGGATGTGTACTGGGGGGATGTCGCGGACGCGTTTGCTCGGGCCCGGGATGTGTTGGATGATTACCGTGAGGTAATTAACGGACTGGCTGACACGTCTGACTCGATCACATCCTACCGCATCAACGACGTCATGCGGACGTTGACGGTGATCTCCGTGATCATGCTGCCTTTGACGTTATTGTCCGGGCTGTATGGCATGAACGTTCCTCTCCCCCTCGCTTCCTACTCCTGGTCGTTTTCCCTCGTTCTGGGCATCATGATCGCGATCGCCGTTGCTATGCTGTGGGTGTTCCGACGGAGGGGTTGGTTGTGAGAGTCGGACATTCCAGAACGCATCCCAACGCGACTTCCGATATGCAGCATCTCCCTCCTCCGATCCTGGTCCAGACTGCGACAGAGATGCGGGCGATGATGGACCACCTGCTGGCTCAGCCTCGGGTGGCTGTGGATACCGAGGCCGACAGCCTTTTCTCCTACTATCACAAGGTCTGCCTGATCCAGTTCTCAACCCCGGACACGGATTACCTCGTGGATCCACTGGCCTCGGCAGTGACGCCGTTGGCCTGCTGGCGGAACTGTTTGCCACCCCAGAGGTGGAGAAGGTATTCCACGCGGCTGAGAACGATATCCTGATGCTTAAGCGGGATTATGGTTTCCACTTCGCCCATCTCTTCGACACGATGATCGCCTCTCGCATCCTCGGATGGCCGCATGTGAGCCTGGCGGCTCTGCTTGAGGAGCATTTCGGCGTTCACCTGGATAAGCGTATGCAGCGGGCCAATTGGGGCAAGCGCCCACTTACGACCGAGCAGCTGGCCTACGCTCGACTGGATACGCGTTTCCTGCTCCCGCTACGCGATCTCATCCATCAGGAGCTCCTGGCTAAAGGGCGCTGGGAGGAAGCATTAGAGGCCTTCGCGGCTCTGCCACACATCCAGTTCGTGGAGAAACCCTTTGATCCCGATGGATTTTGGCGAATCAACGGGGCGAAGCGGTTGTCAGGCCCTCAGTTGGCTGTCCTGCGGGAGCTATACCTCTGGCGAGAGGAATGGGCGAGGCGGTTGGACCGTCCCCCCTTTAAAGTCTTGACCGATCGGGCTCTCGTGCTCCTCAGCGAACGGCAGCCGCGGACAATCACTGCTCTACGTCGACTGCCCGGCGTGTCCCGCCTGGTCAGCCAACGTCACGGTGAGCAGTTGCTGGCCGCGATTCGGGAAGGGCAATCGGCACCCACACCCGAGCCGCCAGAGCGTCGGCGTAGTGATCAGTTGAGGCCGGACGAGGCCACCTTGGCCCGATACGATGCTTTGCGTGCCTGGCGCTCGCGCAGAGCCGCCGCGCGCGGGGTAGATCCCGATATTGTGCTCACCAACGACGTGCTGATGCGCATTGCCCGGGAGAACCCGAGCACCCTGGACGACCTGGCCCAGATCGACCGGCTGGGCTCGTGGAAGCTGCACACATACGGTCCCGAGCTCTTGGATCTCTTATCCCGTCTTGCTACGGAGTGAAACCGTGCGACTGACTTTCTTTGGTGCGACCCGGACTGTGACTGGCTCGATGCATTTGCTGGAGGCCAATGGGCATCGTGTATTGCTGGACTGTGGGCTGTTTCAGGGGCATCGTGCCGAGATGTACGAGCGCAACCTGCATTTCCCCTTTGATCCTGCCGAAATTGATGCTGTTATCCTCTCTCACGCCCATATCGACCATTCGGGGAACCTGCCCAATCTGGTCAAGCAGGGCTTCCGGGGCAACATCTGGGCGACGCCTGCAACGCGTGATCTGTGTGCTGCCATGCTGCGTGACAGCGGCCATATCCAGGAGAAGGATGTCGAATACGTGAATAAGCGACGGGCGCGGCGTGGGGAACCGCCCGTGGAGCCGCTTTACACGCTGCAAGATGCTACCAATACGCTCCCCTATTTCATCAGCCTGGGGTATAACCGGCCGTTTACTGTCGTCCCAGGTGTGCGGGCGACTTTCCTGGATGTCGGACATATCCTGGGGTCTGCTATGATCTTGTTAGAGGTCACCGAGGGGAAGCGTAAACACCGACTGCTCTTCTCTGGCGACATCGGGCGCAAGGGATTGGCCATCTTGCGGGACCCGACGCCTGCCCAGCCCGCTGACCTCATCATCATGGAAAGCACATATGGATCTCGGCGCCATGAGACACCTGATCAGGCGCGCGCCACGCTGCGACGAGTCGTGAACGAGACCTTTCGGTGCCGCGGCAAGGTGATTATTCCCTCCTTCGCCGTCGGACGTACTCAGGAGATCGTCTATGCGTTGCATCAGTTGACATTGGCACACAAGATTCCCTCACTCCCCGTGTTTGTGGATAGCCCGCTGGCTGTTAACGTGACCGAGATATTCCGCCTGCACCCAGAATGCTACGATGAGGAGACGCTCAGGTTCCTGACTGAGCATCAGACTCAGGACCCCTTTGGTTTCTACCGCTTGCGTTACATCCGTGACGTAGAGCAGTCCAAGGAACTGAACTTCCTGCGAGACTCGGCTGTCATCATCAGCGCGTCCGGGATGTGCGAGGCCGGTCGCATCTTGCACCACCTGAAGAACAACATCGAGGACCCCAGCAATACGATCCTCTTCGTGGGCTTTCAGGCGGAGAACACCTTGGGGCGGAGGCTGGTAGACGGCTGGACGCGTGTCCGAATCTTTGGGGAAGAGTATGAGGTGCGAGCCCGGATTGAGAAAATCGATGGGTACAGCGCCCACGCGGATCGGGATGAGCTACTCGAGTGGGTGCGTCCCGCGCTTCGACAGGGATCCCCGCGCATTGCCCTTGTCCACGGCGAGCTAGAATCGGCGCAAGTGCTCGCTGAGGCGCTTCGGGGAGAGGGGGTGCAAGCGGTTTCCATTCCCGAACGGGGGGATTTCGTCGATCTGGGATGAAGACACGACGAGCAAGATCAACGTGTTGTCACAGCGTTTTGAGCGGGGACGCCTATCGGGTGTCCCCGCTTGGTGTACTGGCTGAAGTCACTCGTGTAAGTAGTAAGGCACGTCTACGACGACCTCGTTGTGCTTCGTACGCCGGTAGATCAGCGCGGCCTTCAGCAGAAGCGCCGTCTGGTTATGCAGCAGGTGGTGCCAGGCCTTTCTGGGGACGAACTCGGGTAAGATGATGGTGAGCACGTCCCCCTTATCTAACGATGCACTGACTTGGTCGATATACTCCATCAAGGGCTCCTGGACAGATCGGTAGGGAGAGGGTAGCACGACGAGAGGAACCTTCGTGCCGATCTCCTCCCATTGTTCGCGGATCCGTCGAGTCTGTTCTGGATCCACATCCACCACTACGGCTGTCACATCGTCGGTTACTGATTGGGCGTAGTAGAGAGCCTTGAGGGTCCCTCGATGGACGCCCGATATGGGCATAATTGCTCTATGACGGCGCACGGGGCGAGGTAGTGGATCTGGCGTGTGGATGGAGAGCTGCCGCCTTACCATCTCGTAGTGGTCATGGATGGTCAGGAAAGTGCACACCATGGAGGGAATAAGCAGAACGACAATCCAGGCTCCATGCATGAACTTGGTCGCCGTAATGATGGTGAGGACAACCCCGGTCGCGATGGCGCCGATGCCGTTAATGATGGCGGTATGCCGCCATCCGCTTTGCCGTTCTCGCAGGCTGTGTCTCACTAACCCTGCTTGGGCGAGCGTGAAGGATAGGAACACGCCTACAGCGTAGAGGGGGATCAAGGCATGTGTGCTTCCACCGAATAGCGCTAACAGGGCGGCAGCGATGGCACCCAGGATAACGATACCGTTGGAGAACACGAGCCGATCACCCAGGTTGGCGAGTTGCCGGGGTAGGAATCGGTCTTGAGCCATTAAGGAGGCCAATCGAGGGAACCCGTTAAAGCTGGTGTTGGCCGCCAGGATCAGGATGAAGGCTGTCGTAGCCTGGATGAGATAATAGAGTGAACTCTCATAACCGAAGATGGTCCTCGCCAGTTGTGAGACGACTGTTTCGCTTTCTTTGGGGATGATCCCATAAGCTCTGGCCAGCCAGGTGATTCCTAAGAACATGGTAACCAGGAGCACGGCCATAGCGGCCAGCGTGCGGCTGGCGTTACGCGCCTCGGGTGGTTTGAAGGCCATGACGCCATTACTAATTGCCTCGATGCCTGTGAGCGCTGTACATCCGGATGAGAATGCCCGGAGGAGGAGGAAAAGGGTCAACGGCTGCACAGGTTGGATGGCCTCTGTGGATGGCAATGGCGTGGCTTGCCCGGCCACGTACTTGAACAGGCCGGTGCCGATCATGGTCAGGAAACTGATGATGAACAGATAAGTCGGGATGGCGAAGATCGTGCCGGACTCGCGCACACCACGCAGGTTTCCCCACGTGACAAGCAGGATGAAGAGAACGCCCAAGCCTACCCGGTGCGCGTAGAGCGCCGGTGCGGCTGACGTGATGGCGGCCACACCGGCCGAGACGCTTACGGCAACTGTCAGCACATAATCAATCAGTAAGGCTGCACCAGCTACTAAGCCGGCTAAAGTGCCCAAGTTCTCTCTGGAGATGATATAGGCCCCGCCCCCGGATGGGTAAGCGTGTATGCCTTGATAGTAGGATGTGGCTACGATGGCCAGGAGGATAGCAATGGCTACGGCGATCGGCCAGGAGAGACTTAACGCCGAGGAGCCTGCCAGCATCAGCACGAGCAATATTTCCTCCGTCGCGTAGGCGACAGAGGAAAGCGCGTCGCTGGAGAAAACGGCGAGCGCTTTCACCTTCGTCAAACGTTCATGGACCGCCTGACTGGTTTCCAAAGGGCTGCCTACCAACAAGCGCCGAATGCTTGCGCCCATTTTTACCCCCCTAGTATCAGTCGACTGATCTTGGTCAAGAGGCTCTAGAGCAGAACAGGGCCCCCACCTCCGCCCTGATTTTCGCCGTATTTCGGGTGCCTCTCTGCTCCCCTGATTCAGGAGGAAAAGAGTAGAGAGGAAATGAGGTGAGGGCCTAGAGCCAGGCTCCTTGCCTACGAGATTCTCGAGCGCTCCATTGCTCTTTCAGACTTGGCTGATACCAGTTTGAACCCCATTACCGCATATCATATAACGTACAACAGCAGGTAGTTGCCAGCTCATGATAGCCGGGCTGAGTGGTTATACTTGCCCTGTGCTTGCTGGGGTATGCCGTTGCGCGCAAAGAAAGGCCCCGCACGCTATCGCTGCGGGGCTTCAGCCGTACCCCTGATCTGACCGGCTGTTTCCCTCGAATTTGCTTTAAGCCTGCTTTCCGGGACAGTTTATAACGCAACCTGGCGTTCCTGTCAAAGTCTCCTCATCGTGTAATTGTTCACCGTTGGGGTAGGAGAGATTAGCTGCGCTATATCCTCGTACATCAAGTTTCACGAAGTTGTGTGTCCTGCAGCCAAACGGTCCGACGGCTTGTTGGGCCCCACCTCCCTGTAGTCCCCCCTCCCCCAATTCGCTCCGCTGGGGAGGAGGACCGAGGAAATGGCTTGTGGTGGCCCCTGAACTTTGGCCTTCTCCTTTGAGCTCCCATATACACAGCTTTCCTCACAGCACTACCCCATATCTTGTTTGGGTGGCGGAGGGCAATGCCCTCCGCCACCCAAAAGGCCAAACTTGAGGGGCCTGGGGGATGAGGGCCGTCCGCGGCCAAAGCGCTTGGAGCTAGACGCTTGTATCGAGTGTGTCTTCACCCACATCGCTCACCGGATGCCAATGGGATCCAGTGGGGGAGCGGTGAACAGTTGCCTCATCGTGTGACAATGCTCTTCAACGCGTTAATGCTCTCGCAGCTGGCTCGCTGTACTCACGCATTTCCCCGTGGATGGGGGTGTCCTCATAGGACGGCAGGGAGTTTTTCAGTGTGAGACGCCATCGCGCCTCAAAGGTGGACAATTACTGCTTCTGATTCAATTGACAGTTGAGAACTTTGACATTATCCTGCTATTAATACTCAGTTGTATTGGAAGAGGGGTGATGGCAAGATCCATGTGCATCATTGGACTTGATATCGGTGGAACGAAGACGGCTGTCGTCTTGGGAGACCGCGAGGGCCGAATACATGACCGGGTTCAATTTCCCACCGCCCCCGAGCGCGTGTTTCCGGCCACGTTCGACATCCTATGTCAGCACGTGGAGACAATTCGCGCCCGCGCCAGGGAGCACGAGGCCGTCCCTCGCATGATCTCCGTATCCATCGGAGGGCCGCTAGACATTGAGCGAGGGATCATATACTCACCACCGAACTTGCCCGGCTGGGATGCCGTGCCGCTGAAGCAGTTGCTCGAGGACCGCTTCGGGCTGCCCGTCTATGTGGAACACGACGGCAACGCCGGCGCGCTGGCGGAATGGTATTTTGGTGCCGCACGCGGTGCCCGGAACGTCGTCTTCCTGACGATGGGGACCGGCCTGGGGGGAGGCCTCATCCTCAACGGTCAGCTCTATCGCGGCACATCCGACCTGGCTGGCGAAGTAGGGCACATCCGTATCGCCGAGAAGGGACCGGTGGCGTATGGTAAGGCAGGCTCGTGGGAGGCCTTCTGCTCCGGCGCTGGGATCGCCCGACTGGCCGCTTTGCGTTTCCCAGAGCGATGGGGCGGGCAGGAGGTGACCGTTCGCGATCTGGCCGAGCTGGCCGCCTTGGACGATGCCGACGCGTTGGCTGTCTTCGCTGAGGCCGGCCGTTACCTCGGCCGCGGCCTGGCGGTCCTATTGGACATCTTGAACCCCGAAGTGATCGTGATCGGCTCCCTGGCCGTGCGGCTGGGGGAATGGGTCCTAGGGCCCGCTCGGGAAGAGATGCGGCGCGAGGCGTTACCTGGCGCGGTAGAAGCGTGTCGCGTGGTCCCGGCCGCCCTGGGCGAGCGTATAGGAGATGTCGCATCCTTATGCGCGGCGATCGCGGCGGTGGGAGGGCCATCGGAACCGGATGAGGCTCACCTGTAAGCCTCTTTGTCACAGGACGATCAGGAGGAAATCATATGACGAACGATGATCCGAAATCTATAACCGTGCACATGATCGGCAACGCTCACCTGGATCCAGTCTGGCTATGGCGCTGGACCGAGGGGTACGAAGCGCTGGTGAGCACCTTCCGTTCGGCGCTGGACTTCCTGGCCGAGTACGATGCATTCATTTTTACATCCTCTTCCGCGGCCATGTACGCCTGGCTGGAGGACAACGAGCCGGACATGTTCGCAGAGATCCGCCAACGAGTCCAGGAAGGGCGTTGGCATATCGTCGGCGGCTGGTGGCTACAACCGGATTGCAATATCCCATCTGGTGAGTCATTGGTGCGTCAGGCGTTGTATGGTCAATTATACTTCCGTGATAAGTTCGGCGTCATGGCGAGTGTGGGATACAACGTGGACACGTTTGGACATGCAGGCACACTGCCTCAGATACTGGCGAAGGCGGGGCTCCGGGCATATATCTTCTTCCGGCCAGGACGCCACGAGAAGCGACTGCCGGAGGAGATGTTCTGGTGGGAAGCGCCGGATGGAACTCGCGTCCTCGCTCATCGCCCACCAGGGCATTACCCATACGCGGAGGACGATATCGCGCCGCGTATCCGAGAACACGCTTCTCAGCGCGTCCAAAGGGTACGTGACGTCGTCTCCTTTTATGGCGTGGGTAATCACGGAGGCGGCCCAACTCGCGCTCAAATCGTCGGGATACTGGCAGCCGATCAGGACCCAGAGATGCCTCGAGTCGTGTTTGGGCGTCTCGATCGCTTCTTTGAACGCGCCCTGGCTCAGCGGCAGGACTACCCGGTCGTCCGGGATGAGTTGCAGCACCACTCTCGTGGCTGTTACACGACCCACGCGGGGGTCAAACGCTGGAATCGGGAGGCCGAGGCCTTGTTAGGGACAGCAGAGGCTTTCGCCACGTTGGCAGCCGAGGTAGCGGCTCGACCGTACCCACACGCGGCCCTGACCCGGGCGTGGCAGGATGTGCTCTTCAATCAGTTTCACGACATCCTGGCCGGCACCGCCATCCCGGAGGCGTACGAAGACGTGCGAGACTTATACGGAGAGGCGCGCACATTGGCCGGCGAAGCCCTGTGGTCCGCGGTGCAAGCGCTGGCCCGTCGGGTGGATACGCGAGGAGACGGGCAAGCCGTTCTGGCGTTCAACCCGCTCCCCTGGTCGGCCGTGGTACCGATCGAGGCTCCCCCTGCATCTCGGAACGTCGGCCTGTCCCGGGTCGTGCGAGCCGACGGAGAGCCAATGCCCACTCAAGTGATCAGGAGCAGCGCGCTGGCGGGAACCCGCTCCTGGAAATTACTGTGGGTAGATGAATTGCCGCCGCTGGGCTACAAGCTGTATTTCTTGCAGGAAGGAGCGGAGGCCAGATCTCCCAAGGGCGAGTTGACCGTCGGCGAGTGCTCCCTGGAGAACGATCTCTGGCGGCTTGAGATCGACCCTGAGCATGGGTATATCGCGTCGCTATGGGACAAGCGACACGAAGTCGGGGTGTTCTCCGGGCCGGCGGCGCTCCCTCTGGTGCTGGACGACCGATCAGACACCTGGGGGCATGACGTCGTGGCCTACAGGGATACAGTTGGCCAGTTCGACCACGCGACCGTCCACGTGGACGAGACCGGCCCGGTGCGGGCTGCGCTGCGAGTGGTCTCGACGTACAACCGATCCACGATCACGCAGGTATTCCGAATGTATCGCGGCAGCGCACGCATCGAGGTCGAGATGGAGATCGACTGGCACGAGCAATTCCGCATGCTCAAACTAGCCTTCCCCGTCAACGTAAAAGGTCCCGTGACCACGGCATCCGTTCCATACGGGCATCTGGTGCGGGATGCGACAGGAGCAGAGGAGCCTTGTGGCCCTTGGGTGGATGTGACGGGCACAGCTGCAGGGCGTGGTGGCACCATGACATACGGCGTAGCCCTCATCAATGACAGCAAATACGGGTACGACACCTGCGCGGCGGAGATCCGGCTGAGCGTGCTGCGCAGCCCCATCTACGCCTGGCACGACCCGGCACGCCCTCAACCCGGCCAGTCCTACCAGTTTATGGGCCAAGGCCGCTCGATCCTCCGATACTGGTTGGTGCCACATGCCGGCCCCTGGCAGGATGCGAATATCGCCCGCGATGGGCTAGCCATCAACCGGCCACCCATTGTCGTGAATGAATTCCATCATGAGGGCACAGCTTCGCCATCTTGGGCGGGGGTTCACGTCGCTCCAGCCAACGTTGTCCTGTCGGCGCTGAAACGCTCTGAAGACGGCGATGATCTGATCGTGCGGTTGTGGGAGACAACAGGACGACACGCCGACGCGAGGGTACAGTTCCCCAGCCTGGGGGCCCGATGGCAGGGCACCCTACAACCTCACGAGATCAAGACGCTGCGAGCGCATCGGACGGACGGCGGCTGGCATTGGATGGAAACAGACCTTTTGGAACAACCTGACTCATCGTGAGGGAGACCTGTGGTCGAATCCCAGCTTTCGCAAAGCAGCCGTACGTTGGATGGTACAAGAATGTCTTTCCTTCACCTGGACCACCCTGCTGAGCCGACTTTGATCGGACGAGAAAAGGAATTCTCAATGTTGCAGGAGTACTATGCTGCAACATTGAAGGGGCGTGCGCCTATGGTGCTAGTGGAAGGCGAGGCCGGGTTAGGCAAGACGCGGCTACTGCGCTCGTTCGCGGCGTGGGCGAGGCAGCAGGGCGCGTGGGTAGTGTATATGTCCTGCCGGGAGGCCGAGGTGGGCATCCCTTACAGTGCTCTTGTACGCGCGGTGCGAGCACTGGCGAACGATCCCTCTATCGACCTGTTGCCTTTGCTGACCTCCACGTTGCAGGCGCAACCCTGGTTCCCCATCCTGCTCCGCCTGGTCCCGGAACTGGCTTGGGGGCTAGGTGTGGCCCCTACAAACGAGTGGCCTCGGGGGTTTCTCACACCAGGCCAGGTACACAAGGGCGCGGTGGAACTGCTCGAAGCCGTCACGCGCACGACCCCTGTAGTCTGGATCACAGACGATTTGCACTGGACCGACACGGCCACGCTGGAGCTTCAGGCTGCCGTATATCGCCGGCTACGATCCAGGCCCCTTCTGATGGTGAAGGGCTACCGGCCGGAGGAGGTGGACCAGGCGCACCCGTTGCATCGGCTACGGACGATGCTCCTCCGCATGAACGGACTACAACGGGTGCGCCTCCAGCCACTGGAGACTGACCATGTCCGACAGCTCGTCACATCCCTGGCCCCTGGGCTCGCGATCGGTGATGAAGTCAGCGAGCAACCGTGGAGTGGGAACCCGGCATATTGGGTGGCCCTGGCGCGCCTGCACACCGAAGGGCAACGGTTAAGCCACATGCCGCTCGGTTTGCGGGAGGCCCACGAGTTGCTGCTCGCTCGAATGCCCGTGCACGTCCGGTCAGTACTGGAGGCCGCAGCCGTCTTGGACACGGCAGCCGATAGCGATTTATTGGCCGAGGTGGCTGGACTGCCCAGTGATCAGGTGAATCAGGCTTTGCGATGGCTGGTGAGCCACGGGGACATGGAATGGGACGGCGGGGGATATGTGGTCGTCAATGTCTCTCTGGAACGGGCCGCGTACGAGCGCATGGAGGAGGATCGCAGGCGTGATCTCCATCTGCGAGCGGGACGGGCGTTGGAGGCCCGGCATAAGGACCTGCCCGACGCCGTGGCGGCCATGTTAGCCAGGCACTACGAGGCGGCCGACCAGCCGGAGCAGGTGCTGCGCCACGCCATGCTGGCAGGCTCCTGGGCGCGTCGCCTCTTCGCACTGGAGGAAGCGCAAGAACTGTACTGGAACGCGCTCTCATATGCGGTACTACTCGGGGAAGCTCAGGCTCAGACCACAATCCACGAGGCTTTGGGGATCATCCGAGCGGAGAGAGGGCATCACCGGGCAGCTTTGGAACACTTTCACGCCGCGTTGGGTGGGATCCAGACCGCCTCACGGCAAGCGCTGGTTGGGGTCCATATGGCTCGCAGCCTGGGCGCAATAGGAGAGTACGAACGGGCCAAGGACGCTCTCCAGAGTGCCCTCCAGCAGGTAGCAAGCCAAAAGACCCCCTATTTAGATGGCGTGATCTGGCTCCATATGGCTTGGGTCGAGGAGCGATTGGGAGATCGCGCCGCGGCGCTCAAAGCGGCAGATCGAGCCCTTCGGGCTGCGAAGGAGGCCGAAGACCAGCTATTGGAAGCGGACGTTGCTGCCCAGTTCGCTCTACTGCGCTGGCACCAGGGTGACTTGGAGAGCGCTTGGTCGCTATACCAGACCAGCCTGCGTATCCGGGAGCAAGTCGGTGATCTCGTCGGGATCGCTCGTGTCTGGGATCACCTTGGCCAGATCGAAAGCGATCGCGGCCGTCTTCAGTCGGCGCGACACTGCTTCTCCATGAGCGCCCAAGCATACCATCGGGCTGGCGAGTGGCTGGCCGAGGCGGTCGTGCGGGCTCGCTGGGGCGAAGTGGCGGCAACGGCTTACGCACTGGCGGAATCCGTCGAGCAGTTCCGACAGGCCTTCTCCCTGTATCACGAGTTTCAGGATATGGAAGGTAGCCTGGAGATCCCTCTGTGGACGCGTCTCCAATTCGATTGAGCCCATCCGAGCCTGCTCCCCCAAGTGCCCTCCGGCGCTCGACCACGGCGCAGGATGCGTTGAGTGAGGCACGAGTCGCAGGTCTACATAAGGGCGAGGACAGAACGCCCTCGGAATGATCGATGCAGGGATTCCCTTTGAACCGAGAATATCCAGAACGCCCACTGGTGGGCGTGGGAGCGGTGGTCGTCCGTGAGGATAACGCCGTGCTGTTGGTACGCCGGGAGCATCCACCTCGGGCAGGGGAATGGGCTTTACCCGGCGGCCTGGTAGAACTGGGGGAGTCGCTGGGCGATGCCGTTCGCCGTGAGGTGGGCGAGGAGTGTGGGTTCCAGATCGAAGTGGGCCCGCTGGTAGGTGTTTTCCAGCCAATTGAGCGGGATACCACGGGGCGCGTGCGCTTCCATTATGTCGTACTGGATTATCTGGCTTGGCCGGTCGGGGGAAGCCTCCACGCGGCTTCCGACGCCGTGGAAGCCGCGTGGGCCCTTCCGGAAGAGCTCAGCGAATACGGGTTACGGCCGGAGACAGCCGCAATGATCGAGCAGGCTCTGGCTATGACGCGCGTGGGCGAGACCAAGCGCACCTCTTGGTAAAGAGCCCTTGCCTCGAATGCATCCTCTCGCGGTTATGCGTTAGGGCCGCCTTACGGCCCGCCTGCCTTTTCCTCCTCCTCCCGTATCCTCCGCTTACAGCGATACCTGCCATCGCGCGATATTTGATAGAGCCAGGGCCTTTTCAAAGTCGGGGGTGACAAAGGGAAGAACCATCGGTAAACTCCTTTGTAAACAGAACCTATAGAAAGGAGGAGACCGGTGGTTCCATATGAGTATAACACGCTTGTGGAAGC
>JAGHDS010000425.1 GCA_021159845.1 Anaerolineae bacterium | reverse complement strand
GCACGGAGCCACGCACCCGGGAGGAGCCGCAAAAAGGCGGCTGGACGATCATCTTCGAAGGGGAGGCGGCTACGATCTGAGAAGCGGCATGTTGCTGACGATGGGGTACTTCAAGCGCTGGCTGTTCACGGGCACGTTCGAGGGCAGGCAATACAAACGCCAGTACTTTGGTGACTATGAGATGTATGAGCAAGTGCTGGAGGATACGAATGTCATGCTGAGCCCACCTGTGAAATGATCCTCCGTCTTGTGTAGACGTCTGATGGGTCCGGGTACCTGCACCCGGACCTGTGTCTAAGGCCCGGCTCCTCAGGGGTTAAGCACCTGCTGTCGAGCTGACGTTTGGAATCATCGAGGGTTACGAGAAAGGATTGACCAAGGAGTAAGCAAAGATGGCGCAGAATCGCTCGGATCGTCCCAATGTCATCGTCTTCTTCACAGATCAGCAGCGCTGGGATACGACTGGCGTTCATGGGAACCCGCTGGACCTGACGCCCAATTTCGACCGCATGGCCCAGCAGGGTACTCATGTCTATTACTCGTTCACGTGTCAACCCGTCTGTGGCCCTGCCCGATCAAGCCTGCAGACAGGGTTGTACGCCACCAACACGGGCGTCTTCCGCAATGGCATCGCTCTGAAGCCGGAGGCCAAGACGCTCGCTCATTACTTCCGGGAGGCCGGGTATGACACCGGCTACATCGGCAAATGGCATTTAGCCTCGGGCGATCCCGTCCCCCGGCATGAGCAGGGCGGCTATGAGTACTGGCTCGGCGCGAATCTCCTCGAGTTCACGTCCGAGCCTTATAACACGGTGGTGTATGACAGGGAAGGGAAAGCGGTCAAACTGCCCGGCTACCGGGTTGATGCCCTCACGGATGCGGCCATCCGGTATATCGATGCCCACCAGGATCATCCCTTCTATCTCTTCATCTCCTACCTGGAACCCCATCACCAGAACCGTATTGATGACTATCCGCCTCCCGAGGGCTATCGCGAGCGCTATACGGGCAAGTGGATTCCACCCGACCTGGCCGCGCTGGGTGGCTCCACTCACCAGCATATCGCGGGCTACTATGGCCTGGTCAAACGATTGGATGAGGCCCTGGGACGGCTTCTGGACGCGCTCAAGAGCCTGGGGCTCTCGGAGAATACGATCGTGCTTTTCACGTCGGACCACGGCAACCACTTCAAGACCCGCAACGCGGAGTATAAACGCTCCTGTCATGAAAGCTCCATTCGTGTCCCCACAGCGATCATCGGCCCTGGCTTCTGGGGGGGCGGCCGGCTGCGGGAGTTGGTCAGCCTGATCGATCTGCCCCCGACGCTATTGGACGCGGCGGGCATTCCCGTACCGGAGCACATGGAGGGACGGTCGATCTTGCCGCTGGTGCGCGGCGAGGCGGTCGACTGGCCGCGGGAGGTATTCATCCAGATCAGTGAATCCCAGGTGGGACGCGCGATCCGTACCCACCGATGGAAATATGCGGTCACCGCGCCCGACAAGAACGGCTGGTCCGATCCAGCCTCGGATCACTACGTGGAGGAGTACCTTTATGATCTGGAGGCGGATCCCTACGAGCTGACGAATCTAATCGGGTTGGCGTCGCACCAGAAGGTCGCCGCGCGGCTGAGGGAGCGGCTGATCCAGCGGATGGTGGAGGCAGGCGAGGCGGCTCCGACCATCGAACCGGCGCCTGAACGTCCCAGTGGTCAACGCCGTGTGTTGCCGGAGGAGATGACAGCCTGATGCCAAGCGCTCACCCGGGTGCCCAGGACGTCGCGTGTCGCCCGGTCGCCGGGAGAGGATCCGAATCCCAAGTCGACCTCGCGATTGGGCCGAAGGGACTACGCGTCAGGTCCGCCTTTTAAGCGTGCATCGGCTATAATTGAGGGTGATCCTGCCTTTCCGATGCGTGTTAGAACCAAAGCCGGGTGCTGCCTTATTCCCGCCCCGATCGGGGCAAGCAACGGGCTGGCAATGACAAGGGGGAATTACATGGCACAATCAGCACAACGCTTGCGTATCACCTTCGTTAAGGGAGAGCAAATCCGCTGGGTATCCCATATGGATCTCGTCCGGCTGTGGGAGCGCGCGTTGCGTCGTGCAGGCATCCCGATGGCCTATACGCAGGGCTTTAATCCACAGATGCGTATCCAATTCGCGTCCGCTTTGCCCACCGGCTGCTCGGGTCGAGCGGAGCTGGCCGATGTGTGGCTGGCGCAGGGAGTTCCTCCGGAGACTTTTGTCGAGCGGCTGCGCGAGCAGTTGCCCACCGGCGTGAAGTTGCTCGACGCGTGGGAAGTGGATCGACGGGCTCCCTCGCTTCAGTCCCTGGTGCGCTCGGCCGAGTGGCAGGTGGTCGTCGACGCGCCTGAAGTGGCCGATGAGACGATCGAACGCCGCGTCGCGGAGATACTGGAAGCATCGGAGTGGATGCGCGAGCGACGCCGACGGCCTAATGAGCCACCGCGGCGCTATGATCTACGCTCATTGATTTACTCTTTGCGCTTCGATGGACGGGATGAGGATGGCCGCCTGGTGCTTACCATGCATCTAAAGGCGGAACCCGGCGCCACAGGTCGTCCTGACGAGGTGTTGGATGCCCTGGGGTTGGGAGGCCTTCCCAGCCAGATGGAGCGGACGGTCCTCCACCTCGCCACACCAGAACGAGAGGGAGCTGGCTAGGCAAGGTCACCGATGGAACGTGGGGGCGGCTTGTCACAAGCTGCCCCCGGACTTTGGGCGTTTTGAGCCGGCTCCTTGCGTGTGCAGGGAGCTTTCTGGCCTTCAGGCTGGGTTGTGAAGGGTTCTCAAGAGCGTCCTAACCGCTATGTTCGGACGCTGGCACCAGACTCTCCCCCAAAAAGCCGAACTTCGGGCTCGCAATGGCAATGCAGCTAATTTCTCTTACCCCCACGGTGAACAGTCGCCATGAACGGTGGCACACCGCATAACGATGAGAATGGATGGTCGATACCGATGAGCATAAGAACGCAGATGACGCTGATCTACGCAGATCCTCACGGAT
>JAGHDS010000174.1 GCA_021159845.1 Anaerolineae bacterium | reverse complement strand
GCTCCGGATCCGCTAACCAAGCGAACCTCACCAGACTGTATACCCACCATCTATGACGAGATCATGCCCGGTCACGTAGTCCGATGCTTCCGATGCCAGATAGACGACAGCGCCCTGCAGATCGCTGACCTGAGCCATGCGCCCCATAGGAATGTCTTTCAGCCACTGTGGGATCATATCACGCACCTCCGGCGATTCGACCAGCGGCGTGTAGGTGTAGCCCGGGCTAATGGAGTTCACACAGATCCCATACTTAGCCCACTCAGCTGCCATGCTCCGAGTCAGGTGGATTACCCCAGCCTTAGACGCGTTGTACGCTACCTGATTCTGTGGCCGATTCACGATCGTGCCCGACATAGACGCCGTGTTGATGATCTTCCCGGACCGCCTGGGAATCATCACCCGTGCCTCCGCCTGAGCGCACAGGAACACCCCCTTTAGATTCACGTTGATGACGCGGTCCCATTCCTCCTCCGGCATATCCTCCGCGTTGGCCCAACCGCCGATGCCAGCATTGTTCACGCCGATGTCCAGCTTCCCCCACTCCTGAATGATCGTGTCCACCATGCGTCGTATATCAGCCTTCCTGGTCACGTCGGCGATGATCGCCAGGGAACGCCGGCCCAGCGCTCGGATCTCCTCAGCGACCCTTCGCGCCGCATCCCCATCGATGTCCACGATGGCTACATCTGCTCCAGCCTCAGCCAGCGCGTGTGCGTACCCCTGGCCGATCCCGCGTCCGGCGCCGGTCACCAACGCCGTCTTACCGTCCAGTCGGAAGCGATCCAAGATACCCATAGTCCTCCTCCATGAATCATATATCACGCGTTTGCCTCGCCGTCTGACGAATCGGTATCATCTTCGACCGTCAAGACACGCCCATAGAGGTACGCCATCTCAGCCAAATTGTCCCTCTCCCACGGCTGCAGCTGCTCCCAGCGGAACCGCCACGTCCAGTTGTTAGCCGCCTGTCCAGGCGTATTCATGCGCGCCTCGGAGCCCAGGGCGAGCACGTCCTGCATGGGGACAACAGCGGTATCCGCCACAGAGGACATCGCCGCCCGAATGAAATCCCACGCGATGTCACGGCCGTCCCGGGCCAGATAACGCCGTACATGGTCTTGCACCTCCGGCGGTGCGCTATGGTACCACCCAACTGTGGTATCATTGTCATGCGTGCCCGTATAGACAACGCAATGCGGAATGTGATTGTGGGGCAGATAAGGATGATCAGCCTGTCCACCGAAGGCGAATTGGAGAACTCTCATCCCAGGAAATCCAAGATGGTCTCGCAGCGCTTCTACCTCCGGCGTGATGAGCCCCAGGTCCTCGGCTATGATAGGGAGATCCCCTAGCGCGGAGCGGACGGCCAGAAACAGTGCTTTACCAGGCCCATCTACCCAGCGGCCGTTGACCGCCGTTTCCTCACCGGCAGGAACCTCCCAATACGCCTGAAACCCGCGGAAGTGATCAATCCGAACGACATCCACCACCTGGAAGATGGAGCGAAAACGGTCAACCCACCAGGTATACCCCCGTTGAGCCATCACATCCCAGCGATAGAGCGGATTACCCCATAGCTGGCCGGTTGGGCTGAAGTAGTCGGGCGGTACTCCGGCTACGACCGTGGGATGTCCCTGGGCATCAAGATAGAATAGCTCCGGGTTTGCCCACACGTCTGCGCTGTCGTAGGCCACGAAGATGGGCAAATCGCCTATCATGCGCACGCCTCGCGCATGGGCATACTCACGCAATCCCTGCCATTGTTCGAAGAACAACCACTGGACGTACCGTTGAAGCTGGATGGTGCGTATCAGACGGTTGGACCACTCCGTCACCGCCGAGGGTTGATGCATACGGATCGCTACCGGCCACGCGTCCCAGCAGGTGCCGCCGAAATGGGCCTTTAATGCCATGAAGAGGGAGAAATCGTCCAGCCAATGGGCCTGTGTCTGACAAAACGCTTCGAAGCGAGTTTTCTGCTCGCCGCTGCCGTGCGCCTGGAAATAAGCGAAGGAGCGCTCCAGCAAGGGCATCTTCCAGGCGATCACTCGGCCATAGTCCACTCGAGCATCGGGGAAAGCAGGGATATCGCGTAACGCCTCGGAGGGGAGGAGGCCATTTGTGATCAGTTGCTCTGGGCTTACAAGAAGCGGATTTCCCGCGAACGCGGAGAAACACTGATAAGGCGAATCCCCATAGCCAGTCGGGCCAAGTGGAAGCACCTGCCAGTACCGTTGGCCCGCCGAGGCCAAGAACTCAACGAACCTGTAGGCAGTTGGGCCTAAATCGCCGATACCAGGCGACTCGGGAAGACTGGTCGGATGGAGCAAGATACCGGACGCGCGAGGAAAACGCATACAAGGTCCTCCTATGAGAGGGGTTATGCGGATTATAACACACTATAAGTCAGAGCATCTACCGGATATTCATCTAAGTGCTTTGGCCGCGGACGGCCCCCATCCTCCAGATCCTCTTCAACGGTGAGCAATCACGATGCGCTTGGCATTTGCTATGACCTGCGATAGAATGGAGTGGAATTCACTGAGAGAGGACACAAGACAACGATATGCCTTCAACGCCCATGTTGGTGCAGTTGGAAGAGGATCGGCATTGGTGGTTTGCGAGTCGTACTCGAGCGCTGCTGGGAATCTTGGATCGCTATGTGGGGCCGGGCGCAGACCGGGACGTTTTGGACGTCGGCGCTGGAGCCGGCAATATGTTTCATCACCTGAGCCATTACGGCCGGGTGATCGGCGTGGACAATAACCCGCGTCCCATTGAGGTGGCCAGAGCACGTGGCTATGACGTTCGCCTGGGGGATGCCTGTGATCTACCGTTCGATGACGCCAGGTTTGACCTGGTCGCGCTGTTGGATACGGTGGAGCATTGCCCGGACGACGCCGCAGTCCTGCGGGAGTGCTTTCGGGTGACCCGGCCGGGCGGCCATCTGATTGTCACCGTGCCGGCCTTCATGTGGCTGTGGAGCTATAACGATGTGTTGAACAAGCATCAACGCCGCTACACAGCGGGCGAGCTGCGTGCCCGACTCCAGGAGGCCGGCTATCAGGTGCGTTACATGAGCTATAACAATTTCTTCGTGTTCCCGCTGGCCGCGCTCATGATCCTGATCCGTCAGCGGATGGGACAGCAGCCGCACCTGGCGTCGCCTCATTTTGACGACGATGCTTATCAGGTGGAGATGGAGCCCGTGCCGCCGTTGTTGAACGCGATCCTGGAGACTGTGGGGCGTGTGGAGGCGGCCCTCCTGCGGCGGACGAGATTACCTATAGGGACATCGATCATCGCGTTGGCACGACGTCCCACGAAGTGATGATGTGGGAGGTGAGTTATGATGGCGGAGAGAGTAGGGGAAAAAGCTGAGTTCGATCTGAAGAACTGGCTATCTGAGGGCATCCGTGGTGTGAGGCAAGAGATGAAGGTTCGGCCGCGACTCATGCCGGAGGAGTTCTGCGAGCACGTGCGGGCGTCGCAGCGCGAAGCGCTGCTAGCCGTTCGATCTCTGCTGGATGAAGTGATCGAGCGTCTGGAGCCCGCCGAAGCTCGTACTCCAAGCCGGCGATCGCGTCGCCGGCAGCCGGCTGAGGTCGAGGCCCAATAGTCGGATCACGGGCGAGGATGGACGCGTACAGTCTCCTCGCCCGTGTATGTGACTTGCCCAGGGTGCCCACCCGGTAACCGACGCACCCGCCGCCGTGGCACCACAGAGACAAGTACCTCTGGCTCGCCGCGCGCGGCCGAGTAGTAAGCCGCGAGCTCAGCTGCACGCTGGATGACCGACGGCGGTATGGAGCGCCCACCGCCGCGTATGATGACGTGCGCTCCTGGGACGCCGCGAGCGTGCAGCCACAGGTCATCCGGCGCGGCGATGCGAAAGGTGATCTCCTCATTCTGACGGCTATTCCGCCCCACCAGGATGGCAAACCCATCCGTTGTCGTTACTTTGATCGGCCCGGGAGGTGGCGCTGAGCGTCGGGGCTTCTTTGGAAGATATCCGGCCGCGGCCAGCGCCTCGCGCACGGCCGCGATTTCCGGTTGGCTGTTCGCCATTTCCAATTCCAGTACGAGTTGGTCCAGGTAGGCGAGATCGCGTTCCACCTCGGCCAGCTGGCGCGGGATCTCCTCGGCCGCGCGTTGCGCCTTGCGATACCGGGTGAAGTAGTCTTGAGCGTTCTCCACCGCCGAGCGGCGGGGATCCAGCGCGATTCGCAATGGTTCCACCTCCCCGGTGTCCACGATGAGCTCCTCCTGTCCGGGTTGAACCTGATGAGCGAGTGCCAGGAGCCACTCGCCCGACTGCCGCAGCCGCTGTACTTCCTGTGGCTCCACCCATTGCCGACGTAGCGCCTTCTGGCGTCGTTCCAGGCGCTCGCGCGCGGCCGCGATCTCACGCGCGACCTTTGACCGCAGCCCGGCGTAAGCATCCACGTGGCGTCCTTGAGCATGGTACATGACAATCGCCTGGCTGATGCTCTCCACAGGAGTCGCCTGGCCTAAGTGCGTAATCCGATAGGGTGCGTAAGCAACGATGGTGTCGCCTTGCCGCGCGATGTGTGGCTCCCATACGCCCGTGTGTTGTGGCTCCCACAACGCGTCCAGTTCCTCTTTTAGCCGGTACGCGTCGGCGGCTACGACAGGAGCTTGCGGATCGCCTGCTGAGCGAACGGCGAGCTCGCGCGCGGCCTGGGAGCTTATGCCAGCGACTGTCTGCACCAGCGCTCGCCACAGCGGCGTGCGTGGACCCAGGTTGGCGAACGCCTCCTGAAGATATTGGGGTGTCACTTGGTCGGGCGGGAGTTTATCCTGCGGCGGCGGGGGATAGTAGGGCTGGCCGGGCAGTATGACCCGCACGCGGTTGACGTCGGGCCCCACACGTTTGAGGGAGTCGCGAATGTTCCCCACTCCGTCAACCAGGATGAGGTTACTCCGCCGCCCCATGATCTCAGCGATCAATGCTCCGGTGCCGTGCTCCGGGTGGTCGATCCCAACGCGGAGGATGCGCTCGTAAGGCGGGTGGGTCACGCAGTCGATCCGGGCGCCGATGGCGTACTTCCGTAGAAGCAGTAGCAATGGCGAGGGGACCTCGACACCGCGACGCGGCCGTTGGTCGATCAGATGAACGCGTGCCTCCTGGGGATGGATGGAGAATAGGACGTATTGTCGCGTGTGCCTGGCGTAAACTTCCAGCCCGATGCTTTGCGGGTCGGGTTGGACAACATCTTGAATTCGACCGCCGGCGAGCTTCTCTTGCAGCTCGTCGGCGACGGAGGCTGTGGTCAACGCGTCAAAGGCGGCCATTGATCACCAGTCTAACCGCAGGAGGACGAGCAGATCCTTGGCCGTGTAGCGGCCGCGCACGCGAATGCGTTGGAGCTCGAATGGCCGGTCTGATCGCTGCACCGTCCCCTGGTGAGTGGTCACTCCACCCCAGAAATGGGCGGAATGAAACACGGCGATGACCTGGTCATCGTATCGCCCGGATGGCCACGAGATGAAGCGGGGGATAATACCTACGTGGTGCTCAATGGCTTCCTTGGAACCCAGCGCCTGCCAGACCAGGTAATCCACCGGCTTGCCGCTCAAGTCCGGGTGGTTCCGGCTGTGCGAGCCAATCTCCATGCCCGCGTTCGCCATTTCCTTGATTTGTTGCCAGGTCATGTAGCCCGGTCGCTGCTCAGTGATGAAATCCGTGATGAGGAAGAAAGTCGCCTTGAAGCCATATTTTTTGAGGAGAGGAAAGGCGTTGGTGTAGTTATCCTGATAGCCATCGTCGAAGGTTAAAACGATCGGCCTGGGGGGCAATGACGTTCCTCGCGTCAGGTGGTATATGAGTTCTCGCAGGGAGATGGTCGTATACCCCTGTTCCTTCAGGAGCTGCAGGTGTGATTCGAACCGATCGGGGGGCACGGATAGATCGATGCGGTACTTGTCCGCGCCTGGGGGCGGTGCGGATATGTGGTGATACATCAGGATAGGAACCCGGGCCACGCGCACCACACCAT
>JAGHDS010000031.1 GCA_021159845.1 Anaerolineae bacterium | reverse complement strand
GCGCTGGTTCCCACTCTCGAAGCCGATGAAATAGCCGCGCAGCCCGGCGTCTGCCATCAGCTCCACCATGTCGGGATGGCGCGCGATGATGTCGGCGCGGCTCTGGCAGAAGAACGGCTGGGTGAACCCCTCGGCTTTGTATTTGTAGCAGAACTCCTTTACCCACTCCCGGTCCTCGGTCAGGCAGTCATCGTGAAACATGAAGGACTGGAAGTTGTACTTATCCCGGAGCATCTTCAGTTCCTGGATGACGTTATCCACCGAGCGGCGGCGCACCCCCTTGCCGAAGATCAAGTCCTCACCCGGCTTGCAGAAGGCGCAGTTGTAGATGCACCCTCGACCAGCGATGATGGTGAGGAACGGCGGCGGAAGCTCTTTCACGAAGGGGACCTCGGGGCTGTTCAGCGTGTACCCCCACTTGCGCCATTCCTCCAGGAAGAGATCGCGGTCGGCGAAGGGTATCTCGTCCAGGTTCGGTGTCTCGCCGACGATCACTTTCTGCTTGGGAGGGCGGCCTTCCTCGACAGCGTGCAACAGTTTGGGGAAGGAGATCTCACCCTCCTTCATGACCAGGTAATCGACGTTCGGAAGGTGCAAGCTGTCCTCTAGGGCCAGCGACACATGAGGCCCGCCGACGATCGTGACCACGTCCGGTTTCACCTCGCGCATGATCTCCAGCGCGCGCCGGGTGGGGTTGTAATCTACCGACATCATTGTCACCCCGACAACATCCGGATCGCGTTGTCGGAACTCCTCCCGGAAGTGGTCCCAGCTCTCCAACGCCCGCAAATCGATGAGGTCTACCTCAAAGCCTTCCGCCTTCGCCGCCGCGCTAATGGATGCCAATCCGTGCGAGACCCATCCTGCATCCATGCCCTGGCTTAAAGAGTTAAATCCACGCCCGGCGATACCCGGGTAAATCAGCGTCGTCTTCATCCCATCTCCTCCCGTCTATCAGCGGCCAGTACACCCGGGCCGCGTCCAGACGCTTGGTCCCCTTCCGCCCCCGATCTCAGCCCGTCTCGACCATCTGACCGGGGACGAAGGGCGGTAATCCCTATCCATCACCTCACATGATCCACACCTGGGTTACCGTCAAGTATATATCCGTGCGGTGATTATCCACATCTCACCGCGGAGTCGCGGAGAGCGCTGAGGGGAAAGGAAAATAAAGGGAGTTCCTCTGCGTCCTCGGCGTCTCTGCGGTGAAGAAGGGCATGTTAAGCATACATATCGCACTTATGGGTAATCACCGCTATATCCGTATCTTGATGGACGCCCTGCTAGCCTTCATCCTCTACCGAAACGACCTGGGGACCGATTGTGTTCCCGCCCTTCTCCTCCACCAGCGCAGCGTTGTAGTTCCCATGAGAGGAGAAGGGTGTTGGCCGCCACCAGGCCCATTCGGAACATTTATTACAGGGGGCTACATCCTGTAGTTGGTTCGTCACATGTAACCGGCGCAATTCCTGCATTCGAGGACCATTCCACGCCTTCATCACGCCATCTTTCACGTTCCCCAACGGGAAGAGGGAGTTATAGTCGCGATCGCACATGGCCAGGCTTCCGTCCCAGTAGATATGCACATGATACCATAGATTGGGACAGGGGTACCGTTGTTCAGGCATGAACTCGCTCGGATCATCCGATCGAAGCTCGTTCACCTCCTCGATTTGCCCGGCCCAGGAATCGAAGGGCTTTACATTGATCCGATCCACTCCCGGGATGGACCACGCCCGCACGAACTCCTCGATCTCATCCTGTGTCTGCTTCATCTGGATGATTTGCAAGTTTACGAAGGGTGCCTTATAGCCGCCCTCGCGCTTCATCTGAATGAAGCGGCGGATGTTCTCATTCGTCCGCTCGTAATCAGCCTGGACCCGGATCGCCTGATAGGTTTCCGGCCGCATACCGTCCAGGCTTAGATAGATGACGCTGAGGCCGGATTCCAACAGCCGCTTGGCCCGCTCCTCATCCAGCAGCGTCGCGTTCGTCGAGATCTCGCTGCGCAACCCTTTCTCGTTACAGTAGGCGATCATGTCGAAGATGCGCTTGTGCAGCAGCGGCTCGCCCCAGATGTGCAATGTCGTCGTCTTGACCCACGGCGACATCTCATCCACAATGCGCTTGAACAGGTCGAAATCCATGAACCCCTTCGGCCGAGTGATCTCGCCGCGCCCGGTGGGGCACATCACGCATTTCAGGTTGCAGATATTGGTGGACTCAATGTACATGCGGTCGGGCGGCGGCACCCAACGCGTCTGCCCGGTCTTGTAGGCCATGTATTTCACCGGTTGCAGAAGGCGTTGCCGCCAGCGCTTGGTCCGCCATTCGATCACATGCCCCACGCGATTCGGGGTTATGCCCATGACTCCACCTCCCGACGCGGCTGTAGCTGGCGGAACCGCGGGAAGAGCCCCAGGTCGAGCACTGCCCGGGCAGCGCTATGGATCGGCTTCACCTTTGATATCTTCCACATGATCTCACCCCACCGCGGGCCAAAGTACTTGAGGAATTTGCGCTTCTCTTTCGCCTCCTCGAACCGGCGGCGTGCTTTGATCGCCATGCCGCTCAATACCTGATCGTCCACGTTTGAGACGTTGAGGAATGGCGATATCTCGGATAGGTAGGAGTTGTAGTAGTAGCTCTTGGTGAAGTCGGCGTTGTAAACCAGCCCGGGATTCTTGCGCACCAGTTCCTCCCAAAGCCGCGTGCCGGGGAAGGGTGTGGCGATGGAGAACATCGCCTCGCTCAAATCCAACGAGGCAGCGAACTCAATGGTCTGCTCCATCGTCTCGATCGTGTCACCCGGCAGGCCGAGTATGAAGTATCCCTTCGTGCGGATGCCGGCCTCCTCGGTCCAGGCCACCGCCTGTCGTACCTGGTCGAGTTTGATGTGCTTCGCCGTGGCTGCCAGGATCTCCGGATTCCCGGACTCGATGCCGTAGTGGATCTGGCGGCAGCCCGCGCGATACATCTTTCGCAGCAGTTCCGGCGTTACGCGATCCACCCGGGCCAGGCAACGCCAACGAATATCCAGGTTTTGCTCAATGATGTAGTCCAGGAGCGCGTTCAGCCGGCGGATGTTGATGGTGAACACATCGTCGATAAAATAGAAGTTGCGCACGCCGTATTGGTCGATCACCTGGCGCAGCTCGGCGACGATGTTCTCGGGGCTACGCTGTGGTAATGGCGCCCGACGATTCCCTTAAAGCAGAAGGAGCAAGAATACGGACACCCCCGGCTGCTGAGCACCGTGACCATGAGCCTGCCATCTGGAGCATAAAGCGGGTACTTCTCCAGGTCGAATAGATGACGGCTGGGGAAGGGCAGAGCGTCCAGATCGCTGATCGGTGGCCTGCGTCCGCCATTGACGATGTGCCCATCCTCTTTATACCATAGCCCCTGGATACGATCCCAGCGGTGGTCCCCGGCAGCCCAAGCACGCAGAAAGTCCTGCCAGATGTACTCCCCCTCACCGTAGACGAGGAAGTCGATGTTGGGGTTTTGCAGGGTATACTCAGGCAGGCTGGTCGCGTGGGGGCCGCCGATGATAGTGGGGACTCCCAGGGCCTCCTTGATCAGGCCTACCATTTGCTCTACATTATGATAGGAGGTCGTCATACTCGTGAGCGCTACGATATCGGGCTTGTAGTCTACGATCTCCTTGACGTCCTCCTCTATCGGGCGTTTGGGATACAGCCCGAAGTCGTGGATGCGGACTTCATGGCCGTCTTGTTCCGCCATTGCCGCCAGGTAGGCCAGTCCCAGCGGTGGGTAGCTATTCACCATCTCATTCCACTTGGGACCGACAAGCGAGATCTTCATCAACAATCCCTCCAAGGAGCGATCCTGCAGACGGGCTTATGCGATGCCATCATAACCCAGGTCCATGAAAGTGATGTGAAAGATGGTTCTCCGTAGATGACAATTCCTTCATCCGCTCCTACCTTATCTCAGATCGCCCGTTGGGCCTCGAGCTGCTTGCGCAAATCCGTCTTCTCCCGGCGCGGGAACACCGTGCGCCATGCGACGCGGAACGTGCGCCGGTAGTTCAGCCAGAAATCCTTTCGAGAGATCGTCATGAGGATGCGATGAGGACGCAAGTAGAACTGACGGTAGGCCCTCTTCCACATCTCCTCTTGTAGCTCGGCCGTCAAGTCGCCCAGCTCATACCGAGCGCGGCCGTCGAAGAACACATAGTCCTCCCAGTCCTGCATCAACAAGCGGCCATGCTTCTTCACCTGCTCGTATACCTTTGTGCCCGGGTATGGGGTCATCATCGAGAAGTTAGCGATCAGTGGGTCCAGCTCACAGGCGAAGTCGATGGTCCGCTGCATGGTCTCCCGCGTATCGCCCGGCAGCCCGATGATGAAGAAGCCGATGGTCTCCAGCCCAACTTCCTTCGCGTTCTTGAACGCCTGCCGGATCGTATCGTGATCCACGCGCTTGTTGACGGATGCAAGGATGTCTGGATCTCCCGATTCCACGCCAAATGCCGTCCGCTTAAGCCCTGCCTCCTTCAACTTAGCCAGCAGTTCCTTGCTTGCCAGGTTGGCTCGGATACCGTTCACGAAAATCCAGGGCACGTGGTTGAGCCTGTCCTCAATGATCAGCTCAGCGATTCTGTACAAGCGGTCCACGCGGATGTTGGCGCTGTCGTCCAGCACGCCGATTTCCTCTGCTCCCAGGTCGCGCACGAGGTGACGCCATTCTTCTAACACATTCTCCGGGCTGCGCGCTCGCCACCTGATCGGCATGATGGACTGGGAGCAGAAGGTGCATCGGTATGGGCACCCGCGGCTGGTCATGATCGAGAAGGAGCGAGATCCGTCCACGTGGTCTGTGGCCGGTTGCAGGTTCGTGTATCGCTCCATCTTGAAGAGATGGTATGCTGGCCACGGCAGGCTATCCAGGTCCTGGATCGCCGGGCGGGCAGGGTTGCGGTGCAACTGGCCATCGCTGGTCCTGTAGCTGATCCCCAATACATCTTCCCATATCCCCTTCGCAGGGTCCATCAACGCCGCTGTGGAGAAGGCGGCTTGATCCCGGAGAAAATCCTCTACCTTCTCGCAAACCTCGATCCAGGTTTCTTCCCCCTCGCCGCGCACGACGATGTCCACACCCTCCTGCTCCAGCGACTCGAAATCCAGGTTCTCCGAGACCACGCTGGGGTGAGGGCCTCCCAGCACAACCGGGATGTCCAACACATCCTTCACGGCCGCGGCCGTCCGCCACGCCTGCTTGACCTGGGGGGTATTCGCTGTGATGCCGACGATATGTGGCCGAAATTCGCGTAGGAACTCAGCCAGTGGCTGGTCCTCCACATCGGCATCGAAGATACGTACCTCATCCCCACGTTCTTCAGACACCGCTCCCAGATAAGCCAACCCCAGATGCGGGGTCGTGCGGGTGTCTATAGGCAAGCGGAAACGCGGGTTAATCAAAGCAACGCGCACAGTTCCCTCCTCGCCCCGTCGCGTCACGCTTCCATGCGGAGGAAGTGCTTGGCCGTCCGCAGCAACTGCAGAGGCCCTAACTTGATCGGATGCACGCGACGGTATATGGCGTAGCCTTTAAAAAGTTTGTGAAGCCACCAGAAGGCGGTGTCCACAACCTTGTTATGCGGCAGTTTAATCAATTGTCGGATGACCGGCTCCAGCCAGGGGAACTCTACCCCGATGGCGAAGAGCCGTTGTAAATGCTCGACCTGGTGTTTTTCCTTTGGGTTACGGAAGATCAACACCGATCGTTCCCAGGCGATGGACGAGATGTCGTCAAAGGTCCCCTCCATCAGGCCGTGTTCCTGCGTGAATTGTCCCAGCTCCGTTCCCGGGTAGGGTTGGAACAGGAAAGCATGGGCATAGGAAATCCGAGCCTGCGCGTTCAAGCGCATGGTTTCCAGGTCATCCTCCAGCGTGCTGGTGGGCAATCCCAACATATTCGTGGACGTGATATGGATCCCAGCCGCCCGGAACATGCGACCGGTTCGGATCATGTCCTCTTTGGACATGCGGCGTCGGAGCAGCTCGATGCGGATGCGGTCGTTGGCCGTCTCGATGCCCATGCTGACCGTGTTGCACCCTGCTCGACGCAGTAGGTCCACTTTGTACGGCTTTTGCACGATCAGGTTGGCTCGCACGTTGCAAAAGAACGGTAACCCAACCTCCTTGGGCCATTTCTCGGCAAGTTCCTCAAGCCAGTCATCGTGGAGGATGAAAATATCATCCAGAAACACGACCTGTTCCAGCGGGTACCGTTCACGCACCCATTTCACTTCATCTAAGATGTGATCAACGCTTCGTTGGTTACCGCGCTTCGCCCGTTTGTAGATCTGATAGTAGGCATGGTTGAAACAGTAGGTGCAGTTGTAGGGGCAACCGCGTGAGCTCATGAAGTGCTTGATCGGTGATCTCTTGGTAACCGCGTGGTTTTCGTAGATCAGCGCCCGATCGGGCATTGGCAGAGTGTCCAGGTCCTGGATCAATGGACGGACGGGGTTGCGCACGATCTCATCCTCAATCTTGAACCACCAATTGGGGATGTCCGGCTTCACCCCGCCGTTACTGAGCGCGTTGGCTAAATCGACGAGCGCTCCTTCCCCCTCGCCGATGCAAACGCCATCCACGCCCGGCTCGCTGATCATTTCCGGGAAAAAGGT
>JAGHDS010000322.1 GCA_021159845.1 Anaerolineae bacterium | reverse complement strand
CGAACAGCTTTCTCTCCAATCCAGTTCCCTTGGTCATCATAATATGGCGACCTAGGCCATCCTGCTGCGTTCCAAACGGCATCAAAGATCGGCTTCATTACCCTCTGTGGCTCAACTTCATGATCTTCTACCAAGACTTCAGGGACTACGAGCGAATCCCTATCAATCAGGGGACGGTCGATAGGCCACCAGCTTTGAACGCCCATTGTGTAGCCAGCAACACCAACCAGACTAAGCATGACAACAAGAGGTGGTTCCACCCCGAGTTGCTTTTGCAGCGCGAGGAACTGTTGCAAAGATTCTATCAGTTCTTTTTCGAACTGGAGGCTCGGGATCACGCGACGCTCGTCCCAAGGACGCAACATATGAGCATCGACAGCTTCGATGCACCCATTGCGGAAGATCTGCACATAAGCAGCGGCAATGTGTGAATCCCACATGCGGAATCGGAGAAAGCCGTCGAAATTATACCGATTTCGTCCTCCCCAGTGGGGTGACACATAACGACTAGCCGTTTCGCTGAGCTCGGACACGCCTAATTGATACCCGGCATGAAAGCTACTCATGGGCACAATATGCAAGATGATTGTGCCCACATCTCCATCCAGCGCCACCGGTGTCTCCCCAGACACAATCCTAAACAAACGTTCGGCGCGGAAGTTTCTAATGCGCTCCGCAACGGTCTCTGAAAGAGAGAACAGCGATCTCAGCTCATGGACATCGAGAGGGTATTTACCCGCTGAATTCCTGGCGTAGAATCTTCCGTGCCCCCTAAATGTCACCATATGGGGCAGCGCCCAACTCCTTGGGATCTTAATGATGATAACTATCTCTGGCGTCTCTAGAGGTATAGATCGTATAGACACGCCTGGAATCCTCGGTTCTATACCGTCTCGGATCATATTTTCAAGGCGGCTAATCTCGGCATCCGGGTCAGTTACTTTGACCCCGCAGATTCTAGAAGCGACGCCCTTCTGCTCCTCCACACCATAGAGTAGGTATCCCCCGATAGTGTTCGCAAAGGATGAGACGTCTGCCAGGAAGTCCTTTTTCTCGGAGTCAGAGCCCCCTGGTAATTTTGACTTGAAGTCGATTCCCTTGCCTTCAGAAACTTGATTTTCGACCAGGGCCTGCAAGTCATTCCGATCAATGGATTCGAACGGTTTGCCATCGAGCACCATGTGTCCCCCGATTTCGTTCTAAACAAGCCGTGTACGCCCCACGACCTCGCTTGGTTAATCAGCTTCTCCGGGTTGGCCAATTTAGGATCTTGGAGTCGGCGTCGGATAATAAGGGTGATCCGGCACATTCCCGCAATCGATGTAGTTATATGAGTTACCAAGTGGGCCCAGATCGAATTCTTGTCGGTAAACCTGTCCATTCCACTCAAACTCTGCCGCTTTAACCCACTGGCCTACGTCTAATGGGAAAGCAATGAAAGTCCACCCCGCGGTTTGTCCAGGGTAGATAGGGGGTTGCTTGTAAGCCCCCGTACGCTTATTAACCCACTGCCACATTAAGTCCGAGATGTATTCCTGATGACCATCTGTAATGATCCAGCGTGTCGGCTGCCAGGGAGGCTCTACGGGTTTATCGCTATTATTCGTGATGTACATATCCACTTGGAAACTGCGATAACCCCACACTCGCTCAACGATCCCTTTCACCTTTTCAAATTCCCATATCCGCCTCTGGCATTCGTAATGCATGTTGATAAACGTTACCTGTAATTCTTTGCGCACTTCCGTCGGTGTTGGACTCGGCGTGGGAGGAGGTGTCGGGATTACACTGGCAAGCGGCACAGATTCAATTGCGAAGCCATGCTGAACAAGCCAAGCAGCCACCCAACCGCGTCGCCCACTGGGGAGCACGATCTCGATCCAATTGGCATCCTGGTTGCGAGCCACGACTTGTACGCTGTCCCCCTGCTTTACAGACGTGATCACCGGGTAGTCAGTACCGGGGCCGGAACGCACATTCAGAACCTTTGCCTGGACAATTGCTATCGGCTCGGGGGACGTCGGTGAAGGCACAGGCGAGGGTATGACAGTTGGGGTCGGAGTTGGCGGCGTGTTTGTCGGTGTTGGTGTCTCTTTCACCTCAGGAGTCTGGCTCTGTACAGACACCGCGCCAGCCGTTAGTGTAGCCAGGACGCGACTCACGACCGTGGCCTCTACGTCTTCTCTCGCTTCTGTCGGTGTTTCAGGATGCGCCAAGACAGCTTGAGCCGTTAGCGTCGCAAAGATACGACTGGCAACCGTCGCTTCTATGGATGATACGTCAACTGTCGGCGGCTGGTTCCGAGAGCATCCTAGCAAGAACAGAAGCCCCAATAAACACGACAACAACTTACCGGCGCTTGTAGCCATCTTCATCGCGCCCTCCTCGGCCCGCTTGGTATCGCTAGCCCCGTCTATGCTCCCTGTCATACGCCCATATCGCGAGGTCAACCTCCTGCGGACACCACCTCAACTGATCAGCCAGGCGACGGACCTCTTTCAAGTACCGCTTGTAGTCAGCGATCGAATAGCCAGCCTTTTCCTCTCCAAAGACCTGCCGCCACCCCCGAAAATCAATCACGGCATATCGCTCGGGATAGACGAGGGCGAGCACAGCCGATGCAACGGGGATGCCCACGCCTCGCAACGCACACAACAGATTCACTCGAAGCTCGAGTTCATAGTCCTCGTCACGATGCGTGATCGTCAGCGCAACACCGGTAACGGCCCTGATGACCTCTTCCGTATTGGCCGCTCTCCTGGCTTGTTGACGTCCGTACTGCCCTCCCAGCTTCCATCTCAGGATCTCGTCGAACTCCGCTCCCGTTAAGTAGAACGGTTGGCGTTCTCGACGCAATTGGGCGAAGCGGGCTTTGAGGTGTTCGGTGTGATCGTAGTCTTCGCTCGAGGTGCGGAACGGCGCAATTTGCTCAGCAGTTATCATCCGTCTTCCCATTCGCCAGCTAGGTGATGGTCAGCCGCCCAATAATTCACGGGCCTCACACGCTTGCCAGATTCCACCTTGTTCGGGAAACGAGATAGGGAGACCTCGTCAGCAACCTTCCCTCACGAACCTCATAGCGCAAGCTCCTTCAACGGGTCTGGCTAAGTATGGCTTCCTTTACCCCTTCCGGATCTTCGATGCCTGGGGCGACGATCTCCGTAGCCGGACCGCCGGCTGATTCGACTCGAACATCACCATATCTCAAAAGACGTCCGATCAAGCTACGCTTGACGGAGACATCTTGAACCCGACTGAGTGGAACGGAGCGCTCTTTCTTCGTGATGACGCCTTCTCGCCATACGACACGCCGGTCAGTAACGATCAGTTGCTTTGCCGCCCACCAGAAGACGTAAAGGCCTAGCGTGATGAGCCCTTTGGTCAGACATCCACATCCGAGAGGATGCTCTTGTGCTCTTTTTATGACCCTCTCGTCAAGCCTCTCCTCAGATCCAGGCATCTGATGCCCTCCTCAATTACGAGGCAGTTCGATAGCGAAACCCCTTCACTGCCTGTCACCTTATCGCTTCCCAGCCGCTGGCTACTCTGATACTCGTTATGCGATCAATGCATGGACATTGATAGAGGACACAAGTACGCATCAAAACAGCTCAATTTACGATCGGCCTAATTTACTGAAACAGTCGCCGTGAGCGGTTGCACACCCCATAACGATGAAAATGGACGGTCGATACCGATGAGCATAAGAACGCAGATGACGCTGATGCACGCAGATCCTCACTGATCATCCCGATCTTGCCTTGAGATATAATCGGAAGTTGTGGATTGCCAGATCAAGAAAGGCGGCGTATCCTTGGGGTGATAATCCCAAAGT
>JAGHDS010000171.1 GCA_021159845.1 Anaerolineae bacterium | reverse complement strand
GCTATCACGCTATCATTATACTGATCTTCGAAGCCTTGTGTGGTCTCCATGAGAATTCCCCCTTGTGACACGTCAGTGAGATGTTGCCCCACCTTACGATTATGGATCACGGCTTTCCCTTGTCGTATGCTCTACTCAAAGTCCATAACGACCGATGGGAACCTGGCCTGTTCGTCGAAGGCTTGACCTACAAAGACCCTCGGGATGATGTGAAACTCGAGCCGTCGAGCCGACCTATCGGCAAGGTGTAGCCGCCGTCGATGACAATGATCTGCCCTGTGATCATCTGGGCCTGACCAGAGCAGAGAAAGCTGACCACGCTCGCGACGTCATCCGCCGTGACGAGGCGGCCAGCTGGCGTCTGTCGCTGGGCCTGCTCCAACAGCTGATCGGAGTTGGGCAGGAATCTGACAGCATCCGTTCTGACGAAACTCGGGCTGACGGCGCTAACGACGATCCCCTTGGGTGCGAGTTCTACAGCCAGATAGCGCACAAGAGCTTCCAGCGCTGCTTTCGATGCCCCTACCAGCCCATAGTGTTCCAGGACGCGTCCTGATCCCACACTGGTTAAGACGATGATATGCCCGCCGCCTCGCTCTACCATAAGGGGCACAGCCTGTTGAACTAGGGATAGGAACCCCCAAACGTTGGTGCGGAATGTCCAGTACCAGTGCTTCTCCGAGATATCGAGCAGCGGCCTCATCACTCCGGTGGCCGCGTTTGCGATCAGGATGTCCAGGCCGCCGAAGTCACGGGCTTCCTCGAATAGCCGCTTGACGTCCTCCGGATCACCGATATCGGCTTTGACCGGCCGTACACGGCGGCCTTTAGCTTCGATCTCAGCGGCTACTTCCCCGGCCGCCGTCCTCTTGCGTAAGTAATTGACAATGACATCGGCTCCTTCGCTCGCCAGGCGGAGCGCGATCGTCCGTCCGATGCCGCGTGAGCTACCTGTAACCAGGGCGATCCTTCCGGTCAGCATAGTATCTGATTCCTCCATGCGATCTCACACAAGGGATCGAATAAATCAGTCAGCTGTCTCGTGCTCGTACGTCAGGCACTTTCAACCAGGGTCTGACCCAGCCAATCCGCAATGTATTCCGCGATCTCCTGCCAGCCCGGCTCCGCCACAACCCAATGTGCGTGATCGTCGAACTCCTTACGGGCCGCAACTGCCGGGCATGGCTCCTCCTCAGCCACGCCCCCGCTCGCCGTTGCATCCCAACGCATCCCATGCCCGCCACATAGCCCAACCACGAGCCCCACGTGCAACGCACTTCTGAAGTGCGTTGCACCTGGCAGCCATCACTGTCTACCCTCCCCCGCCGGCGCCAGCCCGAGCTGCTGCAACAGGGTCAGGTTATCGAGATAGACGTGTAGGTAGGTCTCCAGCCCCCCTTCATCATAGTGGGCTATCCATCCCGCACGTATCGCAAAGGATTTCCCCGTGGCCGGTATACCGAAGAGTGGCCCTGTGTTAGTACCTTTGTATATGACTTCAGCCAGTACCCAACCACCTCCTAGATCGACTTGGCGCACAGGTACCACCTTTATGTCAGGGAAAGCTTGGAAGTACAACTCCTGCGAGGCGATGAATGCGTCCCGATCCATCGGAACGCCCAACGTACTGATGAAGACGTCGGCACCGGGAGCCATCACCTTCGCGAGCCCTGCCAAGTCGTGGGTGTTCCAGCGATCCATCGCCTCGGTCCCGGCCTCCAGCGGTGCCAGTCCCGTCGGCTCCGGAGCGGGGAGCTCGAAGGAGGGCTTGAGCTCCGGCAGTTGTGGCGCCGGCATGACGCCAAGCTGCACCAACATACCTGCTAGATCAAGGTAAGTCGTGGACCGCTTGACCTTATCTCCCTCATATTCCCAGACGTCCATGTGAGGAACCTGCACGCGATTCCCCGTGCCCGGAATCGTCCCCAGGCCAGAGAACTCAAGATCTCCTGAATGTGTGGCGAGGAATGGATGCTCCTCAGCGAGGATGTTGCCGGAAACCAGGACATTGCCAGCAGGTACGTGGAAATCCGGCAGCCCCTGGAATACATCTCCGAAGAATGTCTTGATCCTCTTTATCCATGGGTGTTGGAAGAGGCACATAGTCCCATATGGCGTCGTCCGTCCATCCGGCCAGCCATTGATCCAGGTCATGGGCATTTAACGCCGCGCGGTGGGCATCATGCAGTCCCTTCAGCACGGCCGGGGGTAGCGGCACAACGCCCAATTGTTGCAACAACCCCAAAGCGTCCCACGCCCACCATTGCTCCACAATCTTGCCGTCGACGAAACGATAAAGGGTGATCCCTTTCCACACTACCTGCTTCCCGGTCGGCAAGATTCCCAGGAGATCACCCTGATGCGTGCCCGTGCCTGTCCACCGGACTGCCACCAGGCCATCCTCGGCGACCATATGATCAACGGTGGAATGCAAGTCTGGAAAAGCAGTCACGTATAGGGCAATGGCTCGCTTATGAGCGTCAAAGTCCGATCCCAGCACGGAGCTGGGGCCGGCCTCGTGCAGAAGCATATCGCGGCTGGCGAATTCATCCAGCCGCTCAGGTTTGTGTTGACACCAAACCTCCTCGGCATAACGTTCGATGACCGCCTTGTTAGCCTCGGGATCGCCCGGCGCACCCGTGATCTGCGATGGTTCCCCCCGCGAGAAATCGGTACGTCCTTGGGCGGGGACCACGCCAAGCTGCTGGAGCAGGCCCAGCAAGTCCCAGTGGTTCCATTCCTCCACGACCTTGCCGTCAACGATGCGTGATATGGTGATTCCAACCGCCGTTGTCTGTTTACCGGTGGGAGGAATCCCCATCAGGGGACTGGTGTGTGTACCGACGGACGTCCACCGGGTGGCTACCCACTCCCCCTCGGCGATTTGATCATCGAGCGTGAAGTGGACATCGGGAAAAGCATCATGAAGCGAGGCGAAGAATTGCCGGTATCCCTCTGGACCAGTGTAGTCTCCGGTCGGATCGTGGATGACGTAGTCGGGGGCAAGGATTTCGTCTATCACATCCGTTTTGCCCTGGTTCCATATCTCCTCGAAGATGCGCCTTTCGATGGCCTTGTTCTGCCCTATGGTCATCTTGGTATTCTCCTTTCGCGGCTCACCGATCCTAAGCCCGCTCCCGTTGAGTCACGACACCTGTCCCCCCGTCCTATCACCTCCTTCCAGGCTACTCACCATCCTGGCCCTCGCCTGAAGGTATCTCCATCTGCTCACGTAAAAAGAGCCACAACGCCTCCAGGCTGGTGAAGTTCTTACACTCCCCCGTATGCGGGCTCACGATGGAAATCCGCCAGTTTCTTCCCTCGCCATTTATCCGCCACAGGCGTAACAGATACGACAGGTAATCCGGGCGCTCCTCGGTGGTCATCTCCCCCGTCCCTGCCTTGAGCCTGCACAGTTCCCCGCGCCGTCGACTCATCATCTAATCAGGCGGCAGGCCCACTCGGCTATTTTCCTCTACCGACTCGCTAGTTGATCTCCTCACCTCATCTTAGCAAAAGACTATCAGGAAACTATCAGGAGACTTGCGCATCTTTCCTGATCGCATTATCATTGGAACAATACAGATTGCAGGAGCCAACTCTTGCAACTCATCTCACAACCCGTCTGGTAACCGCCACGGGCGAAGCGCCCCTCGCAACGAGTATCTTCGATTACTTCGCCCCCGCGTCTGTTGGGTTCTCTGTTGTTCACCTCGTCACTGTAGCACCGTAGCCATCGCCAACTCACGTCAGAATCGCAGATAGAGCAAGACCAAATGGTTCGCCTCTCGCTCTCGTTGTTGGGCACCTTCCAGGCCCTCATCGAGGGGGTGCCGATTAAGTTCGAATCCGATAAGGCACGAGCCCTCCTCATCTACCTGGCTGTAGAGGCAGATCGAGCGCACCGCCGAGATGAGCTGACCGGCCTGCTGTGGCCCGGTCGATCCGAGCATGCCGCGCGACGCGCCCTGAGCCAGGCCCTCTACAACATCCGCACCGCGATCCGCGACCGCGAGGCTTCCCCCCCTTTCCTGCTGATCACCCGTGAGACGCTACAGTTCAACGTCGAAAGCGATTACTGGCTAGATACGGCAGCCCTACTTGAGCACTTCGCCGCGTATGAACGCCACCCCCACCAGCGGCTTGAGAGCTGTCCCTCCTGCCTCGGCCATCTCGAAGAGATCATCTCGCTCTACCACGGCGACTTCCTTCAAGGCTTCTCCCTCCCCAACAGCGCGCCGTTTGAGGAATGGTGCGTGATCCAACGCGAGCGGCTTCATAAGCTGGCAGGTGACGCGCTGCATCTCCTCATCACAAGCTATGAACAACGCGGCGAGTACGACCGGGCGCTATGGTACGCCCGGCGGTATGTGACCCTACACCCTTTACGTGAGGACGCCCATCGCCAACTGATGCGCCTACTGGCACTCGCGGGACGCCAGGGAGAGGCGCTGGCACAGTTCGAAACCTGCCGGAGCATCTTGCAGAAGACATGGGGAGATGCTCCGGCAGGTTTCGAACTGTGCCAGCGCCTCTCCCTGGCGTCCCGCGAGTGCCAGTAGGCGCATCAGTTGGCG
>JAGHDS010000214.1 GCA_021159845.1 Anaerolineae bacterium | reverse complement strand
GTTGAAGGGGTCCACGGTGCCCGGTGCCAGCCACACTTGTTCCACACCCGCCCCGGCCGCTACCCTGAGCACCGCGCCCAGGTTGCCTGGATCGCTCACCCTGTCCAGGATCAGCGAGAAATCGGCCGGGCGCCATATCGTCATGTCAGGCATGGGCAGGATAGCCACAATGCCCTGTGGGGTCACCGTGTCGCTGATGGAGGACAGTACGCGCTCGGTCGTGGCCAGGCAGGGCACGTTGGCCTCCGCCATCTCAGCGATCAATCTCTCACCCGACGGCCTCAACGACTGCGGGGTATAAAAAACCAGGGCGGGGAAGATCCCCGCCCGCCAGGCGTCCTGAACTAATCTCACACCTTCCACACAAAAACGCCCCTCCCGGTAGCGCGTTCGACGGCGCTTCAGGGAGCGGGCGTATTTGATTTTGTCATTATGAACGCTTGTGATCATGCTACAGGCGCATTACAGGGCCGACTTGGCGACCTCGACCACCTTGGCGAACGCCTGCTCGTCTCGCACGGCCAGGTCCGCCAGCACCTTGCGGTCCAATGCCACGTTGGCCTGACGTAGCCCGTGCATCAGCCGGCTGTATGAGAGGCCGTTCTTGCGAGCTGCCGCATTGATCCGGGTGATCCACAGCCTGCGAAAGTCCCGCTTGCGGTTATGCCGATCCCGAGTGGCGTATTCCAACGCGTGTAATAGGGCTTCGTTCGCCCGTCGGAAGACCCGATGTCGGGCGCCGAACTGCCCCTTCGTCATCTTCAACACTTTCTTATGTCGACGTCGAGTTACGACACCGCCCTTGGTTCTAGGCATCGCTATCCCTCATCCCCTCACTTTTGCTTTTTCAGATATGGAGCCAGCCGGGCCACGCGTCGCTTAGCGCCAACATTGTCAACGAGCAACGTCTGACGGTACTCTACCAACACCCGCCGCGATTTTTTCCGACGCAGATGCCCTTTGCCCTGCTTCATCCGCAGTAGCTTCCCCCCACCAGAATACTTAAATCGCTTGGCAGTCGCTTTATGGGTTTTAATCTTCGGCACCTCTACACCCCCTTGCAGAAAAACAGGGGACCTGAGCAGGCCCCCTGGCGTTTGACGCGCGCCTCCGGGCGCTATTTCGGAGCAGGCGCCAGGACCATCAACAGGCTCCGGCCGTCCAGCGTCGGTCGCTGCTCCACAACTGCGATATCGGACAACTCCTCTGCCATTCGCTCCAGTAGCTCACGTGCGACCTCGGGATGCGTGATCTCACGTCCCCGGAATCGCACACGCACCTTAACCTTTGCCCCGTTCTCCAGAAACCGCCGGGCATCCCGGAGCTTATAGGCAATATCATGCTCGCCCGTTTTCGGGCGCAACCGAACTTCCTTGACCTCGATCTGCTTACGAGCTCGGCGCGCCTCCCGTTCCCGCTTGGTGCGCTCGTACTGGTACTTACCGAAGTCGAGCAGGCGGCAGACAGGCGGGACGGCGTTCGGCGCGACCTCAACGAGGTCCAGGCCACGCTGCCGGGCAAGCGCGATCGCCTCGCGTGTGGGCATCACACCCACTTGCTTGCCGGTCTCGTCGATCACCCGCACTTCGCGGGCACGGATCTCTTCGTTGATTCGGGTCGTTTTGGTGCTAATGTGAACCTACCTTCCGTGCGAACTGAGAAAGGCCGCTACACCTATCGGGCAGCAACTATAACAGAAATCGCCCCGACTGTCAAATGTGCGATGTCTGTGCGCCAAGACACGTCCTCCAGGACCCCGCACAACGGGCTACTGATCAAGAGAGGAACTGAAGCATGCCCAGCAGCCCGCCAGTGGCGTCGGTCAGGGATGGTGCTTCATCTCCAACGGCAGGTAGATATTCCACTCCTGTCCGAACTCATCAGCGCCGATGTCGTACTTCCCCTCCTTTGGACGGGGCTCGCGATCGATGTCGATGGTGACCCCCGCGTCTACGCCCGCGTTCCTCGCCGCCGAACCAGGGCCAATATGGTAGTCGCCACCATCGGGGTTCACGAAAGCGGGATTCCCCCAGACATTAATCGTGCCCGTGACAATGTCGCCATCACCATCCCAGTCGGTGCCATTGCCCCATAACGTGGCCTCTAGCAAGACCGTGCTGCCGGCCGCGGCACTGATCCCCACCGTGTGGCTGACCAGGATCGTATTGGTCAAGACAACAGTGCTGGGGGTCAAACCGGCATTCGTCACGAAAATCCCGCTGCCATCCCCTCCTGTATCGCGAGCAATGGTCATATGCCGCAAGGACGGCCCCGATCCCCCTATCCACAGCCCACTTCCACTATCGGTGGCCCGATTGTCGGCTACCACATTGTTGGTGAGCAGGCTGTCGCTATACCAAAGCCCGATCCCGCCGCCCTGCTTGGCCTCGTTGCCGATAACGATGTTGCCGATGAAAACAGGAGCACAGGAAGCTACACTGGCCCCGCCGCCAAACATATCCGTGTGGTTGCCTGTAATCGTGTTGTACAGCAGGCTAGGCTCGGCATTGAAAAAATACAAGCCGCCACCGTTAGTGGAAGAGGTATTAGAGACGATCCTGTTGCCGCTTAGCGTCGGAGCGCCTTCGTACGCAAACACTCCCCCGCCGCCTCCAGTGGCGATGTTGCCGACGATCGTGTTATGCCAAAGGGCGCCCCGGCTATTGATCAAGGATACACCAGCACCGTGCTGGGCAGTATTACCGGAGATCTCGTTATCCGCCAGGGTTACGGTGGCGGTGATCACGTATACACCACCCCCGGCGTCATACGTGCCGTAGTATTCATATCCTCCCAGCCCGGCCGCATTCCCGCGCGTGATGCGCAGCCTCTGAAGGGTAGGAGTGATGTCCCCACTGATGTAAACCCCACGCCGCGCCCCTTCGCCGTCTATCGTGGTGGGGTAAGCGTCGGGGTCGCGCACGATCGGCGTTGTCGTGGTGCCGTCCCATCCACCGTAAAGAGCGATGCTTTTAGTGATCACAACGACTGCATCGCCGGTGCCGGTGTAAGTGCCCTGGGCCAGGTAAATCGTGTCACCGTCAGTGGCCCGGGAGAGCGCCACCCGCAAGGTACAGGGCACCGCCTGGGAGCAGTCGCCACCTCCACCGGGCGTGGCGAACAGGTTACCGGAGGCCGCGCGGGCTGTCTGCGACGCTCCGGTCAGGAGCAGGAACAGCCCAACCAGGAGCAACCCACCAACTATCAGACTGAGGACCACACGCTTGTGCTCGTTGAGTTTTACCACTCTACACCCAATCCTTCCCTGGTCCAGGCTGTGTTACCACTTTGATATAGATGCCTCCCCTCACCAGAGCCTCGGCAGGAGCAGGCCAGCCGCGACGAGTGATCTGGTCACACTAGTCATCCGGCCCTCGATGAGCCGTATCTTGCTCGTCCACCCAATCCGGCTCTACCCATTTCATCCCCTTCCGCCCAGGCACCACACGCCGTGGCCCTGCCTTGTAGTTCGGACACGACTTCGGCCCGTAGCAGAATGTCTCGTACCGGTAACGCACCTGTGGATCCCACGGATCCACGATCATCTCCACCGCCATCCGACATCCCCAGATACAACCGCGACACTTGCTGTTGTACGTCCGCGCCGACAGCCGCCTGTGTCCCCGCTGTCTGTACACCTCCAGATCCGGCGGCACTCCATGCCACGGCGGAGGCGTCCCATCCTCGTCCTCTCCTCGACGAAGCACCTTCAACTTGCTCACGCGATACAACTCCACCGTCTCCCGCCGTGGGTCCGCAACTGGCACGCCCAGTCCGCTTACCTCATCCCCCACGCGCAGCTTGAACTTCGCCTGTGTTGCCTTCCCTATGCCCACCGTAAACTCGCGCTCTTCCCCGCCGATAACTCCCTCGAGGATCAGACTGTAGCCCAAATAGTTATGCCCTCGCTCATCAAACGAGCGCACCATTCGAATCCGGGGCTGGATGGACACCACCTGTCCCTGCCAGGCCACTTTTTCCATCGCTCACCTTCCCCGATCCTAAACGAATTACTGGCCAGATGCCCTCTCCTGCTTCACCGTCGTTAGTGGCTTCTCGTTACCATCGGCAGATAGGCGCGCGTGGCATACTCATCCGCGCCGATATCATAACCGGCGCCCATAGGCCGCGGGTCGCCATCTATATCGGTGGTAATGCCGGCTCCCACCCCGGCGTTCATCGCCGCCGAGCCAGGGCCGATGTGGTAGTCACCGCCATCGGGATCCACGAAGACTGGGTCGCCCCAGATATTAACGGCACCGGTGAGGATGGCACCATCTCCACCCCAGTCGGTGTCATTGGCCCAGGCGTTGCTTCCCCACAGAGTAGCCTCCAGCGTGGCAGTGCTCCCCGCCGTTACGGTAATCCCCACTGTGTGGCTGACTATGATCGTGTTAGTGAGCACTGCCGCGGCATCCACATCCACAAAGACGCCCGAGCCGTCTCCGCCAGTGTTTCGAGCTAAGGTGTTGTGTACCAATGCGGGCTTCGCTTTATATACATAGATCCCTGCACCCTCCTCGGTCACCTGATTATCTACAATGAAGTTATTGTCTAAATAAGTTGGATTGAACCAAATATACACACCTCCCCCAGATTGGGCCGAATTCCCCCATATCCGATTGCCAGACAAGACAGCCGGAGTAGAGCCAGAAGCTACTCCCACGCCCCCTCCCAAACCACTCCGGTTGCTGTAGATCAGGTTTGCTCTGATTGTGGCTGTCGCTGCACTCAGGTAGATTGCTCCCCCATCAAAGCTGCTGTTCCCCTGGAAGACGTTACTCTCCACGAGGGCACCAGAGCGTGTCCACATCAGATAGACTCCGCCACCAAAATGGGCGGTATTCGAGATCACTTCGGAGAAACGGAGGACAGGAGCACCGGAGACGACACGGATACCGCCTCCCCACCTGGCCGTGTTGCTGACTACGGAGCTGTTTTCCACACGGGCGTCACTCCCGGTGAGGAAAATCCCGCCGCCTGCGCCATTTGCTCCGGCGGTGTTGTTGAAGACAACGCAATTGTTGAGGAAAACGTCAGCTTCGCTGACATAGACCCCGCCGCCAGCATCGGTCGAACCGTAGCCCCCCAGGCCCGCGGCGCTTCCATCGGTGATGATCAGCCCGTCCAGCACAGGGGAAACGGCGCCGGAGATGTAAACCCCTCGGCGTGCTCCTTCCCCATCCAGCATGGTGGGGTAGGCTTCCGGGTCACGCATCACCGGGCCTGTGGGCGAGCCATCCCATCCGCCGTAGAGGGTGATGCTCTTGGTAATGGTGATGACGGCTCCGCCGGCGCCGGTGTAGGTACCCTGAGCCAGGTAGATGGTATCGCCGTTGTCGGCTTGAGCAAGCGCGGTTTGAAGGGCGCAAGGGTTAGCCCGGGAGCACCCAGTGCCCGCACCGCCGGGCTGAACAAACCATATCCCCGGGGAGGCTTGGGCCGCCGGGGTGCTCCCTTTCAGCAGCAGGGACAATCCCAGCAAGAGCACCCCACCAAGCATCAGGCCGAAAATCAGGCGGCGAGAGTTGGCAATGTCTTCACCGACCATCTTGTACTCCTCCTGACCAACGTGGCAATCTGATCCCCTTCATCTCGACGTCAAAATCCTGGCGTGCTTGGCGCCCTTTGCGGCTCCCTTCCCCTTGTCATAGCGCTAGAGGTTCTTGTCCAACGTCCAAATCCTTCTAAACCTGGGCTTTTGAAAGGCAACCGCCCAACGGTCAGCTCGGTGCATCTTGCCTGCGTTTTGCTCTCACCCGTGCCAGAGGGTCGCGAAGCATGAAGCATACCATCCCGACCAGGGCAATCCAGCCGGTCCAGTCG
>JAGHDS010000148.1 GCA_021159845.1 Anaerolineae bacterium | reverse complement strand
GTGACCTGCGTCGTTTTCAGCCAAAGCCGTGGTCCGTTCCTCGGCTGGGTGGCTGGGCTTTACGTTTTCGCCCTTCTGTCACTCATCGCGATGTGGCGCTGGGCCCTGACCACACGCCGCCTCTCCGAGCCTCTGCGCCGGGCGCTGCGGTGGATATGGGTCACCCCGATCGCGCTCGCGATCCTACTAGGTGGTTTCATTATTCTCTTCAATCTCCCCAATAGCCCTCTAGCCGGGCTACGCCAGGAGACGGGGGTAGGCCGCCTGGGCACAATCCTCGATCTCAACACCGGCACCAATCGGGTGCGTACTTTGATCTGGCAAGGCGCTGTGCGCATGGTCGCTCCCCACGCGCCGCTGACCTATCCGGACGGCTCCAAAGACCGGCTGAACCCACTACGCCCACTCATCGGATATGGCCCCGAGTCCATGTGGGTCGCCTACAATCCATTCTACCCACCCGACCTCGCCCACCTCGAACACCGCAATGCCTCACCCGACCGTTCGCACAACGAGACCTTCGACGCGCTCATTACCACCGGCGTGTTGGGGTTCCTGGCCTACTTCTACTTGTTCACCTCCATCTTCTATTACAGCCTACGCTGGCTGGGGCTGATCCGCACCTCCGCGGACCGCGATCGATTCCTGGCACTAAGCATTGCCGGGGCCATCGCGGGCGTGATCGTCCCGTGGATACTGGACAAGTCGTTACGGCTGGCTGGCGTTGGCTTGCCCTTTGGGTTCATCGTCGGCGTCGTCGGCTATATCACAATTGCCGCGTTTCGTTCCCAACGGGAGATTTCGGGCCTGGAAACGGCCACGGACGAGAGCCACCCGCGTCGGGAGTTACTCGTCATCGCCCTGTTGGCGACTATCGTGGCCCACTTCGTTGAGATTCACTTCGGGATCGCCATCGTGGCCACGCGTACGTACTTCTGGGCACTGAGTGCCCTCCTGGTTGTCGTCGGCACCGGGAGACTACAGGAGGAAGCGTCCCCGCCCGCCACGCCGGAGACTATTCAGAGGTCCCAACGCCGCCGCCGTCGTTCCCGGCGTGAGCGTTCCGCGCAACCGAGCGCTCCCGTGAGCCGATCCATATGGGCCGCCACGTGGCCCTACGTTCTCATAAGCGCCTTTGTCTTCCTAACGTTGGTTTACGACTACATCACGAACCCGGTGGGAGACACACATACCTGGTCCGTATTCTGGCAGTCTCTGACCACCCGTTACCTGGCTCAGCGCGGCCATCGTGTCCCCGGGCTAGGGATCATCTGGCTGGTGGTGTTCACCTGGTTGGTGGGAGGGCTGCTAGTAGCCGGGCTGCTCGGACATATCCGACGCCGGTGGACGGCCCGAGAGGCGGCGGAATCGTTAGGGCTATACACCGTCGGATGCTGGGGCGCGTTCCTTGCCTTCGGCCTCTACCACGCGGGACGGCTGTCCCGACTGCCAAGATCCGGCAGCGACATCTTTCTGAAGACCGCAGATCACATCATCGTCTACGACGTTGGCATATTCATCGTACTCATCGCGTTGGCCTTTTCCCTGTGGTGGCAGGAACGGGAACATGAACGCCCAACCCCCGTCTATAACAGTTGGGCCAGCCCGGTCATCGCCTTGATGACGATCGTCATCCTCGTCCCCGTGATTCTGCATGTCAGCATCAACCCCATCCGCGCAGATGTCCTTTTCAAGCAGGCACAGCAGTTCGATGGCGAGCATCGGTGGGCCAACAGCATCCTGCTCTATCAGCGCGCGCTGGACCTGGCTCCTAAAGAGGACTACTACTACCTCTTCCTGGGGCGTGCCCAGCTTGAGCAAGCCCGGGCAATTAAGGATCCGGCCGAGCGCGACCGGCTGCTCCATCAGGCGCTGGCCACGCTGACCCGCGCGCAGAAGCTGAATCCGCTGAACACCGACCACACGGCAAACCTGGCACGCCTGTATCGGAACTGGGGCGAGCTGATGACCGACCCTGCTGAGCGTGAGCGGCTGTGGAAGAAGTCGATCGAGTACTATGAGATCGCCATCCGTCTCAGCCCCCATGCTGCCCACTTATACAATGAATGCGGCTTGATGCACTTCCTGTTAGGCGACCTCTATCGACAGCAAGGGAAGCAGGCCGAGGTAGAGAAGCAAATCGAGCTGGCGTTAGCCCGATACCAACGCTCACTTGATCTGGACCAAAAGTACACGCAGACATACCTATTGTTGGGTGATCTCTACCGCACGCAGGGGAAGATGGCCAAAGCCGCCTCGGCCTACGAAAAAGCGTTGGAGTTGACGCCCAAGCAGCCCAAAGTATGGGGTGTGCTGGGGTATGTGTATGCGCAGCTCGGGCGGTTGGATGATGCCATTGCCGCCTACCAACACGTGCTCCAGTACGAGCCTAACAATGTGGATGCCCACCGGAACCTGGCGTTGCTGTATGAACGAACGGGCCGGCTGCAAGATGCCCTGGGACAGGCCAGGATCGCTCGCTCCCTGGCTCCGGAAGCACAGCAGCAGGCGTTGGACCAGTATATCAAACAGCTAGAAAGCCGACTGAAACAGCCATGATCAGCCAATACATTCTCATCCTGGCCAGCGCACTGGCGCTGGCGGCTGGGGGCACGCCGCTGGCCCGCCGTGCCGCGCTACGACTGGGCATCGTGGATCAGCCAAATGCCCGGAAAGTGCACAAAACCCCCATTCCACTCCTGGGGGGTGCGGCGATTTACACCGCCTTCATTCTCGCTCTGGTGCTCTTCGGTAACCACTTCTACGTCAATCAGGTTGTAGGCATCTTCCTGGGCGCCACTCTGGTCTCGTTCATGGGGCTATGGGACGATCGCCGGGAGCTGTCGCCCGCGCTGAGACTGGTGGGGCAGATCGTCGCGGCGGGGATGCTCATTGCCTCCGGCGTTCAAGTGCACCTCTTTCACTGGAACGCGCTGAATTGGCTGATTACGATCATCTGGGTTGTGGGGATCACGAACGCCTTCAACTTCCTGGACAATATGGACGGGCTATCCGGTGGGTTGTCTGCGATCGCCGCCGCGTTCTACCTGCTTTTCGCGCTCATGAATGGGCAATACCTGGTGGGAGCGCTGGCGGCTGCGCTGCTGGGCGCCTGTCTGGGCTTCCTGATCTACAACTTCAACCCGGCCAGTATCTTCATGGGAGACAGCGGAGCGCTTTTCCTGGGCTTCGTGCTGGCCGCGGTGGGAATCAAGCTGCGTTTTCCCAATAACACTCCCGTCGTCACCTGGATGGTTCCCGTATTGGTGATGGGGCTGCCCATCTTCGACATGACGCTGGTCGTCTTCTCCCGCCTGCGCCGGGGGCTCAACCCGATCACGACCCCCGGCCGAGACCATACCTCCCACCGGTTGGTGAGGATGGGTGCGTCGCCCCGACGGGCCGTCCTCATCTGCTACGCACTGGCCGGGGCGCTTGGCATGTTGGCGCTCTTCGTCGCACGGGCATCCGTCGCGGAGGGGTACGCTATAGGCGGCATCACAGCTTTGGCAGGTATCTGGGGGATCTGGCGCATGGAGCAAGTCGATCTCGCGTAACCTCCCGAAGCCTCCAGCGTTACATCCAGTAGGCAAATGCATTCCTGCATCGAAGGGCAAAGCACGTTCAGAGCGTGCCGTCAGGACCGTCTCGGCACCGGTATCATCCCATCGAGACCCCGTGCCGTAATCCAACGAGCAGCGCGCTCCCGTCGTTCACAGCCTTCATCAACGTAACGACACAGCCGACGTACCATCTCGCCAGCTTGCCATCCGGAGGCTTGGATGATTCCCGGCTTGGACAGTAAACAGCTCATAGAACAACCCCTGAAGCAGCCCATGCGTCCCATTGCACTATCCGCCGCCAGGAAGAGGATGCTTCTGCGTATTGGTGGGCTCATCGGGGTCCTCAGCGTCAGTGTTCTCATCATCCTGGAACGGCATAGGCTACGCCAACTCGGAGGATACGGGTATCCAGGCATCTTCTTGATCAGCCTGGCCAGCAGCGCGACGGTGTTCGTACCAGCTCCCAGTTTGGCCATCGTCTTCGCCACAGGCGGCGTGCTCAGCCCCCTGCTGGTCGGCCTCGCGGCCGGCCTGGGCGAGGCCCTGGGGGAACTCACTGGCTACCTGGCCGGCGCCAGCGGCCGCGCCATCGTCACGGACACCGAGCAATATCGACAACTCACAGAGAAGACACGACGTTATGGCATTATCTTCGTTTTCCTTCTCTCTCTCATACCGACCCCGGTGTTCGATTTAGTGGGCATCGCGGCTGGCGCGTTACGCTTCCCCATTGGGCAATTCCTCCTGGCCTGTTGGCTGGGGAAGACGATCAAGACCACAGCGATCGCCCTGCTTGGCGCGAGCTCGCTGGGACTGCTGTCGCGCCTCCTGTGAGGAGGGATCCGCCTAACATAGCCCTGGAGATCAACAGAAGGCCGAGTCCGGATGGCCTGGACTCGTATGCATGAAAGAGCAGCGATGGCCTGACCAGCAAACACCTGACAATCTACTCCAGTGATTGGACGATAGTCATGATTCCCATCACGAAACTTCGCGCTGGTACTCGCCTCTATGACCATCACTTCGGGCGAGAACGACAACTCTATCGGGTGGAGATCTATGGCTCTGTTGCCTTCCTGAGTTTCCTCGATCCGCAGACGGGAACGGTAGATCGCCAGCCTTTCCCGGTGGTTGGGATGGGGGCCCGCTCCGGGTTCTTGGTTGCCGGCCCGCGGCCTTTTGGGGCGGCTCGGGG
>JAGHDS010000078.1 GCA_021159845.1 Anaerolineae bacterium | reverse complement strand
GTACGGAGTAGAGCAACTCGGGCCGGATCCCCCCCGCCTCGTCCCGCACCACCACGAGCACCTGGAAGAAGAGAATCAGGGCGATGATGAAGATCTTGGAGCGATCCCCCACGCCTAAAAACAGCAAGATGATTGGGAGGAAGACGATCTTAGGGATGGGATAGATGATGTAAATGATCGGGGAGAAAACGCGGTTCAGCCGAGGGCTCTGCCCCAGGATCAGGCCGGCTGGCACCGCCGTGATGACGGCCACGGCCACCGATGCCACCACCCGCCAGGCGCTGACCAAAAAGTGATACCCCAACCCCCGCGGCAGCTCCACGAGCAAGGCACGGAACACCTGATAGGGTGTGGGCAGCACATCTCGACGCACCCCCCAGGCCAGTCCCTGCCAGAGGATGATCACTCCGATCGCTGCCAGAAGCACATCACGTCGCCGCATCGCACCTCACTTTGAGGACGAGAGGCAAAAGACGGCGGACGATTTCACGTCCGTCATGGGGGCGTCCTCCGAAGATCGTCCTTCGCGCGATGGGAGAATACCAGGGGCTCAGCATTCACTCGCCCGACAAATCCATCCCCTAACTCAGCCCCCCGCCAACGCCATCCGCAGCTCCGTACACCTCGCCAGATAAGCCGGCCGGCCGCGATAGCCCGGGTCGCCAGCCTCAACATTCTCGATCACCCGCGCCTGTGTGATGGGGGCCCGCCCCAGCACCAGGATGCGCCGCCCCAAGAAGACCGCCTCCTCGATGCTATGCGTCACCAAAACCATCGTGAGTTGTAACTCGTCGGCCAGCTCCAGGACGAGGCTCTGCAGATCCTCCCGCGTCAGCGCGTCCAGGGAAGAGAAGGGCTCATCCATGAGCAACACGCTCGGCTCCAATACCAATGTGCGGGCGATGGCAGTCCGCTGTCGTTGCCCTCCGGACAACTGGCTGGGGTAATGATCGCGCAGATCGGCGATACCCAGCCGTTCCAGCCAGTAGTCCACCCGCTCCTCGGGGATATCCGGCGGCGGATAAGGACGTGCAGGATCATCCCCCCGCTTACGGGCGTAAAACCGTCCCAGGCGCATACCCAGGGCGGCGTTCTCCCGCACCGTAGCCCAAGGCAGCAGCCCGTAATCCTGCAAAATCAACCCGATACTGGCCCGCGGCCGAGTGACCGGGATGCCTGCCACGCGAACGGTACCCTTCGTCGGCCGTCGCAGTCCGGCGATCAGATACAATAGCGTCGTCTTCCCGCAGCCGGACGGTCCGATGACCGCCCATCGCTCCCCTGGCTCCACATGCCAGTCAAAACCTTGAAACAAGAGGGAACGCCCGGGATAACCAAAGGTCAAGCCCTCAACCGAGATCATGGGCCAACGCGCAAAACACGATCATGTACCAACTACTTCTCCGGCAAGAAAGAGGCGTCCACCAGATCCCCATACGGGATATCCCGCTCAATCAGCCCTTTATTCCTCAGCCATCGAACCACATCGGCGCACTGGGCCTCCGTCGGCACCTGTCCCACGGGGAATGGGGGCATCGTATATGTGCCCTGGATAGACTTCGGCACCCGCCCCTTCTCGATCAGCAGATCCTGATAGGCCGCGGGATCGGCATTGATCGCGTTGACGGCCTTCTCCCAGGCGACTAAGAACTTGCGCACTATATTCGGCTTGTGCGTAAGCGCCTCCACGCTAAAGGAAAGGACGGAGAGGGAGAGCTCGGTATGCGTTGAGTCGTCCACGATCAAACGGGCCCCACCTGCGATAGCGCCCTGCGCCAGAGGATCAGGCAATGTAGCCGCCTGCAACTGGCCGTTCATCAACAGCTCATAGCGCACCGGGATAGCAGTCACCTCGGTAAACGTGATCTCGTCCGGGGCCAAACCCTCCGCCTCCAACAGACGCTGCGTGATGTACTCGATGATCGTGTTCCGCGACACACCAATGGGCACGCCCTTCAGATCGGCCGGAGCCCGAAGATCCGCGTCCGGTGCGGCCAGGATGCGAAACTGCGGCGCATCGGGATATGCCTTGCGGGCGATGTACACAACCTTGATCTTAGGCCGATCCTTGTTAAACAGGGCCGTTGAGATCAGGTCGTTAAGCTGCCCATCGATCTGCCCCGTCTGCATCAGGGTATCCCGTTCCTGGGCCGATTTCACAGGCACCAGCTCCACCTGGATCCCCTGCTCCTCGAAATACCCCTCCTGCTCCGCGACGAAGAACGGGATCACATCCAGAATGGGTAGTAGCCCCATCTTGAGGTGCGTGCCCTCCGCCGAAGGAACAGGTGCGGCCGGGAGGGAACACCCCGCCAGGAACAAGATGATCAGCAGAAAAGCGATCCACCTTCTCACGATGCACACTCCTCAATCACGCCCTCGCGAGCACTGCGATCAGCGTGGCTAAAAACGTGGTAATGCTGATATACCCATTCACGTTAAAGAACGCCACATCGACCCGTGATAAGTCATTCGGGCTCACCAGTGAATGTTCGTAGATCAGCAAAACAGCCACGATCAAGAGGCCCATCCAGTAGACCCATCCCAACCCGGCCGCCCACCCCACAGCCGCCAGCAACGTCACCGTCAGCACGTGGCAGGCCCGCGCCCATCGCAAGGCCATCGCCACGCCGAAACGAGCGGGCACGGCTTTCAATCCCATCTCCCGGTCAAACTCCACATCCTGGCACGCATAGATGAGATCGAACCCGGCGATCCAAACGGTGACGGCTGCCCACAACAACCACGGGATCGGATCGCTCAATGAGGCGCGGACGGCCGCCCAGGCACCCGCGGCCGCGGCGCCATCGGTCGCGCCCAGGATCCAATGGGAGAGCCACGTGAAGCGTTTGGTATAGGAATAGCCCACCAGCGCGATCACAGCCAACGGCGCCAGGCGCAGGACGAAACCGTTAAGTTGCCAGGCGGCCAGGAGGAAGACCACCAGCGAGATGACCGCCGCCCCCCATACCTGAGCAGGCGTCAACAACCCGCGCGGCAACGCTCGCCGGGCCGTACGCGGGTTAAGCGCGTCGAAGTGCCGATCGGCCACCCGGTTGACGGACATCGCCAGCGTGCGCGCGGCCGCCATCGCGACGGTGATCCACACGAACTGGTGCCAAGTGGGCCAGCCGCACGCGGCCAGCACCATCCCCAAATACGCGAAGGGAAGGGCGAAGATGGTGTGCTCGAACTTGATCATCTCCAGGAAAAGCCGAATCCGCCTCATCGCTCCTCGGTCCGATCCACCCATCCGGCTATTTCGTGTGCGAATTGAAGGTAATCATCTAAGCGCTGCGTGGCTACTTCATACACGATTCGGGGATCAATCTCGAGATATTCATGGACAAGCACGTTGCGAAAGCCAGCCATTCCTCGTAAGCGCCCCGCCAGGGACTGAGAGATCACCCCATGATGGCTGAGGATTTCGATCACATCCTGGTAAATTTCAGGGCCCTCCCACCCTTGCTCGGCGATGATATGAGTGCCTACATCCAGCACGATCTGGCTGATGACCTGGAGATGGCGCTCAATCGCGGCCTGCAATAACGGGTCCGTTAGATAGGTCTGTTCATCCACACCAGAGAGGGCCTCTCTGACCCGCCTAACGCCTTGCTCAAGCCGCTCAAAGCGAGTGCGAAGTGCCGATCTGTCAATGACCAAAGCGTCCCTCCCTCATCCGTCTGAACATAGTCTCGTCCAGGATATCGTAGAGATGCCGATGGTCCAAATAGAGCAGGTATGTATCCTCCACAAAACGAACGTGTGTCGCCTCGTCGGCGGAGTATAACAATTTCCCATCACGCAGCACCCGGTGGCGCAGGAGTGGCGATGCCAGGTTGAGGATAACCACATCTATCGCGTCACTCCGCAGAGCGCGCATCAGCTCCGCAGTCAACCGGATGCGGATTTCGCCCATCTCGCGCTCAGAGAGCCCCTCCGCCAACAAGACGGCTACATCTACATCACTCAGCTTATGCGCGCGCCCGCGCGCATGGGAACCAAACAGGTAGCCCAGTTTTACCTCGGGTTGCTTAGCCAGGACATCTTTAAGGCTTTGGGTGATCTCGCTGATGCCCTTCATCGTATTCCATACTCCCCCCACCGCTCCGTCACCAGCTTGCGGATGGGCTCCGCCATCTCGATCCGCTTCGGCCACTCGCGGCGATATCCCTCCTCGGGCCACTTCACCGTGGCATCGATCCCGATCTTGCCGCCAAAGGCGAACCGATAGGACGCATGGTCTAACGCATCCACCGGCCCCTCTTGAATGATGATATCCCTCGCCCAATCCACGTTGTTGAGGGCATAAAACATGGCCTCGCTCACATCCTGCACGTTCACATGCTCGTCAAAGACGATGATGCACTTGGACAGCATCATCAACCCCATTCCCCAAAGGCCATTGATGACCTTCCTGGCATGACCAGGAAACCGCTTACGGATGGACACCAGTACCAGATTGTGGAAGACCCCCTCGGCCGGCATGTTGACGTCCACGATCTCGCTCAGGAACAGTTTCATCAGCGGCAGGAACAGCCGCTCGGTGGCCTTGCCCATCCAGTAGTCTTCCATAGGCGGCCGTCCGACGACGGTAGCCGGGTAGATCGGCTGTCGCCGGTGCGTCACCGCGGTGATGTGCATCACGGGATAGTCGTCCACCGGCGTGTAGTAGCCGGTATGGTCCCCAAACGGCCCCTCCGGCCGGCGCTCGTCCGGATCCACATATCCTTCGATCACGATCTCCGCGTGGGCCGGCACCTCCAGTGGTTGCGTCACGCATCGCGCCAGCTCCACTGGCCTACCACGCAGCCATCCGGCCAGCAGGAACTCATCGATATCCGGGGGCAGTGGCGCTGAGCCCGCCCAGATAATCGCCGGATCGCCGCCCAGGCTGACCGCCACCGGGATACGGTCACGGCCCATCTCTCGGGCCTTGCGCTCGTGCTCAGCCCCTCCCTTATGCAATTGCCAGTGCATCCCCAGCGTGCGCTCATCGTACACCTGAAGCCGATACATGCCCACATTACGGATGCCGGTCTCCGGATCGCGAGAGATCACCGTCGGCAGCGTGATGTAGCGCACGCCGTCCTCGGGCCAACACTGCAGGATGGGCAGATGCTTCAAGGTCGCCCGCTCACCAGTGAGGACAACTTCCTGAACGGGCGCTTTACGCACGATGTTCGGCCTCAACCCCACGGCGCGCAGCGCCCCCCATATCTCACCTGCTCGACCCAACGCCTGCCCAAGACCGCGCGGCAATTCCGGCCGGATCAGAGCGGAAAGCCGGTTGGTGAGCCCGTCCAGGCTCTCCACGCCCAACGCCCACGCCATCCGCCGGGACGACCCAAACATGTTGATAAGGACGGGGATATCGTATCCCTTGACGCGCTCGAAGAGAAGGGCTTTATTGCGCTCAGCCGGCCCCTTGCTCACCCGATCCACGATCTCCGTGATCTCCAAATGGGCACTAACTGGCGCCTGGACCCGCACCAGCTCCCCCGCCCCTTCCAACCGCTCGATGAACGCCCGCAGATCTCGGTATCCCATAGAGTCCCTTTCCAATGATTTCACCGCCTCACCAAGCGTGGCGATTGTACACCACCCAGGTGCCCCCGTCAACGCGCGATGTCCAACGGCCACTCATCGCCCGGATAAGAGAGACAACCTCCCGACGGCGACACGGCGGGATATGTACAAGAGAGCACCGCAAGCAAATAGTCATAACCTTGCAGGGAAGCCGCGGAGTCCTAGGGGGCAAGCAGATGGGAGGATACAAGGAGAGACATCACGCCGTGGACACCTTCGATGGCGAAAAGGAACGCGGGCAGACTCCACTAGAGTTGACAACGAACGGATCGGGTGATACCTTCAGGGCGCTTCACCTCTCTGGGTAAGCATACTGCCATGAGTCTGTCGGGGTGAAGTGATCCGTAACCGTGAACGGAGACGTTTCACCGTTCAGGAGGAGATAGCATGGCTTTGCCGAACTACATCTGTCACCGTACGAACGGTCCTATCACCATCGATGGACGTCCGAACGAGCCCGCCTGGGAGAAGGCTCAAGCAGTCTCTCTGGTGCGGAATCAGGATGGCGGCCCCGCACAATTCTCAACCAGTGTCCGTCTCCTGTGGGACGATAGGTACCTATATGTCTCCTTCGTGTGCGAAGACCCCGACATCTGGGGCACAATGAGAGAACGGGACAGCCACCTGTGGGAGGAGGAAGTCGTCGAGGTCTTCCTGGACGGCAACCAAAATGGCAAGCTCTATTTCGAGTTCGAGGTCAGCCCACTGAACGTGCAGCTCGACCTCATGGTGGTCAAGCGCCCTGGTGAGCCATCCCAGCCCTTCTTCGCGTGGGATTGTCGGGGATGGGAAACCGCCGTATGGGTAGACGGCGACGTGAACGAACGCACCAGCCGAGATCACGAGTGGAGCGTGGAGATGGCCATCCCCCTGGACGAGATCTACACAACCCCGCGGCATCCTCAACCAGGCGATACATGGCGGCTGGGCCTATATCGCATCGAAAGGCCACAGGGAACCTCACCACACCTCTACGCGTGGTCGCCCACCCGAGACGTCACGTTTCACGTCCCCGAGCGGTTCGGTTTCCTCACGTTCTCCATTTAACAATGCTGGGGGAGAAGGAGCCAGAGAGCACCGACGCCTGGGCCTCTCCCCATCATCGCATGTTCGTAGCTTCAATCAGCCGGCTAGATGATCCCCACCTCGCGCCCGACTTTCTCGAACGTCTCCAGCACCTGGTCTAGCTGCTCGTCTGTGTGCGTGGCCATGTAGCTGGTGCGCAGTAGCTGCTGATTAGGCGGCACCGCCGGCGAGATCACGGGGTTGACGAACACCCCCTCCTCGAACAGGCGCCGCCACATGGTGAACGTGAGCATATCATCGCCGATGATGACGGGGATGACCGGCGTCTGACTGCGCCCGATGTTAAAGCCCAGGCTGGTAAGTCCTTCTCGCATCTTCTTCGCGTTGTTGAGCAGCCGCTCGATACGTTCTGGCTCGGAGCGCATGACATCCAAGGCGGCCAGGCACGCCGCGATATTGGACGGAGGCATACTCGCGCTGAAGATCAGGGAACGAGCGTGGTGCTTGATGTAGTGAATGACTTCCTCGTCACCAGCGATAAAGCCGCCCAAGGACGCAAAGGACTTCGAAAAGGTGGACATGATCAGGTCAACCTGGTCAGTCACCCCAAAGTAAGCGGCTGTGCCATGCCCTCCACCCAGCACCCCGATCGAGTGAGCATCATCCACCATAAGGCGCGCCCCGTATTTCTTGCACAGAGGGATGATCTCCGGCAACGGAGCGATGTCCCCTCCCATGCTGAAGACACCGTCCACAATAACCAGCTTGCCAGCATCCTGGGGAGCGGACTGTAAAACACGCTCCAGGTCAGCCATATCACAATGGCGATACCTTTTGATCTCTCCAAAGGAAAGCCGACAGCCATCCACGATACTGGCATGATCGTCCCGGTCCAAGATGGCCACATCACCGCGCCCGAGAAGGCTGGAGATCGTGCCTAAATTCGTCTGGTAGCCGGTGCTAAAGACGAGAGCCGCCTCTTTCCCCACGAATTCGGCCAGTTCAGCTTCTAATTGCTCATGCAGAGCCAGTGTACCATTGAGGAAGCGTGACCCTGTACAACTGGTTCCGTACCGCCGTACAGCCTCCATAGCAGCCTCGCGCACCTTGGGATGCGTCGTCAGTCCCAGGTAGTTATTGGAGCCGCACATAATGAGTTTGTGCCCCTTATACTCAGCTACCGTCCCCTCCGTCTCGTCCAACGGAATGAAATAGGGATAATACCCCTGGGCTATCGCCTCTCTAGCCTCAGTGAAGTCAAAGCACTTCTGGAACAGGTCTTTCACTGTTTCTCCTCCTCACATTGTGGGATGACAGAATCCCCCCGATACGGCCAAACACACAAAAGCCTGGCCTCATCACTACCCACGACAGGGCCCCACGTTACACGGAAAAGCCCGATTGGACCAAGGTCAACGGGATGAAATTAGCTTAAGAGATCTTGCAATATGGGAGATGACCTCACGAATTACGAGGAATAGCTGCGAGACGGCGTTCAGGCCGTTACTGTGCCCGCAGTATAACCGGAGCACTCACAACCGTCAAGGTATCGCGCTCAGGTAACTGTTCACCGGCGGGGTAAGAGAAATCAGCTACGCCACATCCTTGTACATCGAGTCTCATGGAGTTATGTATCCCGCAGCCAAATGCGCCCAACCCCTACTATCCGAAGAACCACAGTAAACATATTTCAGGACTCGACACACACCCTACGGCAAGGTTTGCCGCTCCTCCAGTCGCCTTAACCTTAAAAACCAAGTAACTGCTCCGCTTTGGGCAAATCGGACGCCGATTTCGCAGATCACCCGCCGATAAACGCCGATGATTAAAAAGATCAGCGGGAATCAGCATGCATCAGCATCATCTGCACTCTAATCGTTGGAGAGGCTGAGTGGCCGCGATAGTGTTTTCTATGCTACAATCCGAATCGTTGAAGGTCCAAAACAGCCTATCTGCTCTGAAAATCCAGGAGGTTAACCTATGGTTTCCTTTCCTTACCATGATCGAGGGGTCGTGGACACATCCGCCTCCCCCTATACCCGACTCAAACCGGTGCCCATACACGCCGTCCGGCTCCGCGACGGCTTCTGGAAACCTCGGCTGGATGCAAACATGCGCGCCGGGATGCCGGAATTGTACCGCCTGCTGGAGGAGCACGGCGTGGTCGATAACTTCCGACGCGTGTACGGGGCCAAAGACGTGCCACGCCGCGGCTACCTCTTCACGGACAGCGATCTGTACAAGTGGATCGAGGCAGCCGCCTTCGTCCTGCAATCCCAAGACGATCCGGAGATCCGGCAACGGATGGACGAGGCTATCGACGCCATCATCCCGGCGCAACGGGAAGACGGCTACCTGAACACCTATTATGTCGATGAGCGATACGATCAACGATACACGCGTCTCGACACGGATCACGAGCTATACTGCGCAGGTCACCTGTTCCAGGCAGCCATCGCCCACCACCGCGCCACCGGAGAGACGAAACTGCTGGACTGCGCCCTGCGCTTCGCCGACCACCTGTGCCAGGTCATCCCCAATATCCCCGGCGCCTTCTCCGGTCATCCCGAGATCGAGATGGCTTTGGTGGAGCTATACCGGGAAACGGGGCGAGCGCGCTACCTGGACCTGGCCCGACACCTGCTGAACGCCAAGGGCTTCGCCGAGCTACAGAAGATCGAGGGGCACGCGGTGAGAGCGCTGTACTTCTGCTGCGGCGGGGCCGATTACTACGCGGAAACGGGGGAACCGGCTTTTCGCGCCTCCCTGGAGCGGCAGTGGGAGAACCTGACCCGGACGAAGATGTACATCACCGGCGGGGCAGGCGGCCGACACCAGGGAGAATCACTGGGGAAGGACTATGAACTGCCCAACGCACGGGCTTACGCCGAGACATGCGCGGCCGTCGGTAACATCTTCTGGAACTGGCGTATGCTGATGCTTGATGGCGAGGCGCGCTTCGCCGATGTGCTGGAGCGCACGCTATACAACGGGTTCCTCGCCGGCGTCTCGTTGGATGGCACCCGCTATTTCTATGTGAACCCGCTCAGTTATGACGGGGAAGGCGAAGGGGACCCGTGGTATCCGTGGGCGCGTCGGGGGCCATACGAACGACAACCGTGGTATGATTGCACATGCTGTCCCCCCAACGTGGCGCGCATGTTGGCCTCGCTACCCGGCTATTTCTACAGCACCAGCCAGGACGGCCTCTGGGTCCACCTGTACGACAACAACGACCTGGATTGGCGACTGATCGACGGAACACGGCTCCAGGTCTCCCAGTTGACCCGATACCCGTGGGATGGCGACATAACGCTTACAGTTACCCCAGCAGTCCCCACGGAGTTCACGTTACACCTGCGAATCCCCGAGTGGGCCGACCACGCGTCGGTGACGATCAACGGACGATCAACCGATGTACCGGCCGCGGCCGGACAATACCTGGCGCTACGGCGCGAGTGGCAGCCCGGCGACCAGGTGCACCTCTCCCTGGGCATGGCCCCAGCCGTCATGGTCAGCCACCCGCGCGTCGCTGAGAACCGATGTAGCGTCGCCCTGCAACGCGGCCCGGTGGTTTACTGCCTGGAAGCCCACGACAACCCGGGGTTCTCCGTCCTGGACGCACAACTAGACCCGACTGGAGAGATCACATCCGAGTATCGAGGAGATCTGCTGGGCGGGGTAACCATCCTCACCGCGCGCGGGGTAGTTCCAACCAGGCCGGGAACGGCCCTCTACCGTCGATGGCAGGCGGAGCCGGAGCCCACACGCCCCGTCACGCTCACAGCCATCCCCTACTACGCGTGGAACAACCGAGGGCCGCGCGCAATGACGGTGTGGATACGAGAGTGGAGGCCATAGGCCAAAACGGAGGAGGGTAAGCCTGCCACTTGCCCTCCTCATTCATCACCGAGGATACACTTGCCGCACCCCCCGGGCCAGTGAAGCAGCTAACGCTCGGATTCGATCCACTGGCTTGTCGCTCAGGCCCAGCTTCACCAGCGCCGATCCGACCACAACACCATCCGCAATACGAGCCACCTGAGCCGCCTGCTCCGGGTTGGAGATGCCAAACCCCACAGCCAACGGCAGCCCCGTAGCTGCTCGCACGCGTGCTACGAAAGCCGCCAAGTCTGGGGGCAGCCGATCCCGCGCCCCGGTGATCCCCGTCACGCTCACCAGATAGACAAACCCCGAGGCCGCTTGCGTCACAACCCGGATGCGTTCCTCAGTCGACGTGGGCGCCAACAGGGGGACGAAGGCCAGCCCGTGAGCACGGCAATGAGCGATCATCTCCTGTCCATCGCGCTCGTCCGGCGGCAGATCGGGGACGATGAAACCGTCCGCACCAGCAGCAGCAGCATCGCGGCACAGCGCCTCAACCCCATAGGCCAGGAAAGGATTGTAATACCCCATCAACACCAGTGGGATTTCAATCCCGCGTCGGCGCAGCCGATAGACGATCTGCAACGCATCCGCTAGAGAAGTCCCGTGTTCCAGAGCCATTTGCGATGCCGCCTGAATGGTAGGGCCATCCGCCAACGGATCGGAGAAAGGCACCCC
>JAGHDS010000220.1 GCA_021159845.1 Anaerolineae bacterium | reverse complement strand
GCTACAATGTGATGACGGGTGAGTATGTGGACATGATCGAGGCGGGGATCATTGACCCGGCCAAGGTGACCCGCTCGGCGGTGGAGAACGCCACCAGCATCGCCGCCATGATCCTTACCACCGAGGCGCTCATCACCGACATTCCTGAGCCGGAGAAGCCCGCGCCTCAACCGCCCGGTGGCGGCTACGGCGGCTTCTAGTCGCTCGCCTTATGCGACAACGAGGCCCCAGGCCTTGAGATCATCGCATCAAAAACCCCCAGCTTCTCCCGGAGGCTGGGGGTTTTTCATTGCGATGCCAGGCCCGGGTGCTACGCTTCCGGCGTTGCGCTCGGCTGCACAAGGGTCATCAGCCCTACAGCCGCCAACGCGGCCAGCAAAGCCCCGAAGTAGAAGGGCGCCGACGGACCCCACGTCTGCCATAGCAGCCCGGCCACCAGACTCGCCGGGAAGGCCATCAGCCCTACCACGGCGTGATACAATCCATAGGCCGTCGCTCGCTGCCCACCGGGTACCAGGTCGGCTACAAGCGCCCGAGCCACCCCCTCCGTCGCGCCGTAGTACAGCCCATAAAGGACATACAGCGCCACGATCTGCCAGGCGCCATTGGCCAATGCGAAGCCCAGGTATACCAGGGCGTACAATCCCCACCCCATGAGGATCACGCGACGGCGCCCCAGCTGATCGGACAGCTCTCCTGCGGGCATCGAGATCAGAGAGTAGAGCAAATTGAACGCGACCAGCATGAGCGTGAGGTGAAGGACATTTAACCCGACGGTTTGCGCTCGCAGGAGCAGGAAAGCATCCGATGAGTTCCCCAATGTAAATAGCGCCAAGACGCCAAGGAGCATGTAGAACGGTCGGGGAAATCCGCTCGCCCGCAGGATAACTTTGCGCCCCGCGCCGGTCTTCGAACGCCGCACATCCTTTACGAAAAGTCCCAGAAGCAACACGGCCAGAAGGCCGGGGATGATACCAATGAGCACGATCGTCCGGTAGGTCTCGCGGGTCAACTCAAGGGCAGAGCGTTGCGTAGCCGCGATGATCCAGGCCGCCAGAGCCAACCCAACGACAGCCCCCCCCGTGTCAGCCGCCCGGTGCCAACCGAACGCCCGGCCGCGCGTCTCCACGGGCGTCGAATCCGCCAACAACGCGTCCCGCGGCGAGGTGCGGATCCCCTTGCCCACACGATCCGTCCACCGCACAGCCAACACAGTGCCCCAATTGTTGGCTATCGCCAGGAATGGCTTGGACAGAGCGGAAAGAGCATACCCGGCGAAGGCCAGCCACTTCCGCTGTCCAATCCGATCAGACCACCAACCACTGCCGACCTTCATCAAACTGGCCGTCGCCTCGGCCAGCCCCTCAATTAGCCCGATAACAGAAGTCCTGACACCCAACACATTCGCCAGGAAAAGCGGGAGCAAGGTCAGGGTCATCTCCGAGCTCATGTCGTTCAGGAAGCTGACCAATCCCAGTACAAACACATTCCGCGTCAGGCCAAAGAACTTCTTCTCCGCTTGGACTTCCGATCGAGACACCATGTGCGTTCCTCCTGATCATTGGATCATCCCGATGGCGTATTTTCCAGCTACAGCTCGCCGGATAGGACCTCGGCGGTGAGTTCTCGGATGTACGCCCGGGCAGTAGCGAGTGCGTCTCGTCCCCGCTCCGTCAGTCGGTAATAGCGACGCACCCTGCCGCCGACCGCCTGCCGCTCTGCGGCCAAATACCCCGCCCTCTCCAGAGCATGGAGCGTCGGATACAACGTGCCAGGGCTTAGCTCATACCCGTGGCGACGCAGCTCCTCGATCATCTCCAGGCCGTAGACGGGTTTCTGCCCGGCGTGATACAGAATGTGCACCTTGATGAACCCCAAAAAGAAATCCCGGACCAGCCGATCCATCATTCCTCTCTTGTTATCGGATACCGATATCGGATCACGACTATAATAGCGCCAAAAAGAAGGGAGTGTCAAATACGAGACACCCCCCAGAGCACACGAAGATCTGTTTGCTACCTCACGATCAGCGGCGCGAGGTCTACGGAATCGCCGCCGGTGGAGACTTGAGCCCGACCTCCATCCACGCGGCTGTACAAACCCACCCGCCAGCGGTAGCTCCCGGCCGGCAACACAACGCGATATGGTTGAACGAGCACATCTCCCGGCCACCAATCCCGGCTGAGCAAGGACATCCCATCCACCTGCGCCACGCGTTTCCCTTCGGCATCCAAGATATGATTGAACGCTGTCATATCTCGCTTACGCACCTCAGGCGGCGGGTCAAGCACGCGCCAGACCAATACCGCCTCCAGGGGACGACCAGCCTGGGCATCGCCGGGAAACGCATACCCCATCAGCGCCATGCCGACATCGAACACGGGCTGTGGCCGCAGGGGTGTGATTCCCAGGTCAACCCGGGTGGCAGGAGGAAGCCGATAAAGCCGCGCGGGTGGGTGCCCATCGGCCAACGGCCTCTCCCACACCAGCTCTCCCAGACGACGCAGAGCGGCTTCCGTCTCCGGTGAGTCGATCGCCCACAGATATAGGCTCGGATGATCGTAAGAGAGGAGCAGGGCTGCCGGTGAGGAGGGCGCCACGAACCGGGCCCAGGGTGGATTCCCAATCAGCATGGCCACGACGGCGGGCTCACTCTCGTATCCCGGGTCCACTCCCTGCACAGCCACGCGAACCTCTTGCGTCCCCAGCCGGTCAGCCCACTCCCGGGCCGCGGACAGGGTCTCCTGCCAGCGTTGCAGTGGGATGCCGAAGGCCTGCCCCCCTGCCCCTGCGCGCACGGCGCCCAACATGCTCGCATAACTCCCCACCCAGACCAATGCCAGAATGCCGGCCAGCCCGCCCGCGATTCGCCCCGCGGGACGCGACGCCCCCACACCCCCCCCCCCCCAGCCCACGGGGCCTACCCCCGGGCCAGGAAAAAGGC
>JAGHDS010000107.1 GCA_021159845.1 Anaerolineae bacterium | reverse complement strand
GGAACAGGAGCTCGCCCGGCTAGGGCAAGCCATCGAGGAGGCCAGTCGGCGGCAAGCCCTCGACCAGGTGGAGCGTCTGGGTGCCGCCTATGCGGCCACGGAGGAACGGCTCCACGCGCTGTGGGAGCAGTGGATGGCGTTGGCAGAGGCATGATCCGTTATCATGATCGTGATCGGACTAACGGGGAATATCGCTACAGGGAAGAGCACGGTCGCCCGGATGTTGGCTGAGCTGGGCGCGCACGTCATCGACGCAGATAAGGTCGCTCATCAGGCTATGGCGCCAGGAGGTCCCGCCTATCAAGCTGTACTGGATGCTTTCGGCGCTGATCTGGCACGCGAGGACGGGACCATCGATCGGGGGCGGCTGGCGGAGATCGTCTTCAACAATCCCGCCGCTCTGAAGCGCCTGGAAGCGATCGTGCACCCCGCCGTGTATGAGCTCATTCGGCAGGAATTGGAGCACATCGAGGCGGAGACGCCCCCGGGAAAGGCTGAGCCGGTGGTGGTCATCGAGGCGATCAAGCTACTGGAATCCGGGCTCGTGCTTTCCCTGTGTGACCAAGTCTGGGTGGTCACTGCCTCTCCGGAACGCCAGCTCCAACGCCTATGGGAACAGCGGGGCATGTCAGAAGAGGAAGCACGCCGGCGTATGGCGGCGCAGTCCCCTCAAGAGGTCAAGGTGCGGCAGGCCGACGTGGTAATCCGCAACGACGGCGCGCTGGAAGAGACGGTCTCGCAGGTACGGGCCGCCTGGCAGGCATTTGTGGAATCTCGTCGACGAGTTAAGGGAGAGCACACATGAATGCTTTGCGACAATTCTACCAGGAGCACCCCAACTTGAGCGCTTGGGTTATACTATCGCTCGGAATGCTGGTCATCGTCGCGTGGTCCGCGCGCAATGTGGGGTTTCGGATAGGGCAGTGGCTCGCTCTGGGGATCGCGACGATTTTGCTGGCCGGCTTGTGTGTTTGGATCATTAGCTGGGAAGAGGATGAAGAGTAAAAAGGGAGGCCAGGCCATGACGGATCAAGATAAGTCACCCGGGCAGTGTGGAGGTGAACATACTGACGAGGCGGCTGTTCGCATCGCCGCCCGCCACCTGCTCGATGAACGCACGGCTGCCAGATTGGCTGAGACCTTTAAGGCGCTTAGCGACCCTACCCGGGTGCGGCTTATCTCGGCTTTGCAGGAGACCGAGCTATGCGTTGGGGATCTGGCGCATTGTCTGAACATGGAACAATCGGCCGTTTCCCATCAATTGCGGATGTTGCGGCAGTTACGTATAGTGCGGGCCCGCCGAGTCGGACGACATATCTTCTATGCCTTGGACGATGAGCACATCTTGACGCTCTTCCTCCAGGGCCTCTCGCATGTTCAACACGGCTAGTCCGTTCGACACACGGAACGCCGATGGCACAGACGAGGGCCAGCCCTTATGAGTTCTAACCGCGTGGGCCTGCCAGCTTGGCACGGCCGATGTTCTCGCCTTTCTCATCCCCATGTGATGTCGCAAGGTCTCGTCGCGCATAGCGATGGCTCACCCGACGTAGTGAATGCACTATGAAGATCGCACTGATGGGAACTCGCGGCGTACCCGCCTCATATTCTGGCTTTGAGACCTGCGTGGAGGAGTTAGGCTCCCGCCTGGCTCAACGGGGGCACCAGGTCAGCGTGTATTGTCGCAGCCATCACATCACATATTCCTCTCCCTTTTACAAAGGCATGCGGCTGATCAAACTGCCGACGATCCCCAACAAGTATCTGGACACCATCGTCCACAGCTTTCTCTCATCGCTGCACGCGCTAGGGCAGGGGTACGACATCTGTCTTTACTTCATTGCGGGGAACGCGTTGGTCACATGGATTCCCCGGCTGGCAGGGGAGAAGACGATCATCAATGTCGATGGCCTGGATTGGAAGCGCGATAAGTGGCCAACGGTGGCCAAACAGTATATCCGCTTTGCGGAGCGTATGTCCGGCCGGCTGGCCAACGCTGTAGTCACCGATTCGCGCGTCGTTCAGGCTTACTATCGCGATGTATATGGCATCGAGACGACCTACATCGCCTATGGGGCCGACGTGCCACGCGTCGCACCGGGGCCTACCTTGCAACGCTTTGGCTTGGAACCCAGACGTTACGTGCTCTTCGTAGGACGTCTCGTCCCCGAGAATTGCGCTCATCATCTGGTGGAGGCTTTTCGCGAGTTAGACACGGATATGAAGTGTGTCATCGTCGGGGACGCACCTTATGCGAGCGAGTACCAGACTCTGTTGAAGAATGCGGCAGGAGATGATCCCCGCATCGTCTTCACGGGGTATCAGTTCGGGGCCGCTTACCACGAGCTCGGGTCGAACGCCTACCTATTCGTGGAGACGTCGGGAGTGGGGGGAACGCACCCTGCCTTGATCGAGGCAATGGCCTTTGGCAATTGCGTAGTCGTCCACGACACGCCGGAGAACCTGGAGACGATCGACAGAGCCGGGTTCAGCTATCCTGGGAAGGGGGGAGCCACCGGCTTGCGCCCCATCCTGGAACGTCTGATAGGCGATCCGAAGCTGGTGGAAAGCTATCGTCGTCGTGCCGAGGAACACGTGCGCCGGACGTACTCGTGGGACGCCGTCACCGATCAGTACGAAGCGCTGTTCAGGCATGTGCTAGAGGGTACCTGAGAGACTGCTGAAACGCAACGGGGCGAGGTTCCCATCAGGCAGCCTCAAAGATCATCCCTCGCGAGAAGCGTTCTCCACCACAACAGCCAGGCGACGCTCTGGCCCACTCCCCCAACAAACTCTTGGAAATGCAGCCAAGCCGTTATCGACAAGCGGCGATTTCTCGACCGGGGATACCATCGGGTATAATGAGGTGCAAGGATAAGGCCCTATTCCCGGAGTGGAGGGCGAGCTTTGAATCAGGAGAAAATCCGTTGCAGCGTGGGGGTCACGGCCTACAATGAAGAGGCCAATATCGGCGCGCTGCTGGACGCTTTGATCCATCAGCATCTATACGACGTGGAAATCACGGAAATCATCGTCGTAGCATCCGGCTGTACCGACCGCACGGTCCCCATCGTGCAAGAGTACATGGAAAAGGACCCGCGCATACGATTGTTCGTGCAGCCGCGACGCGAGGGGAAGACCTCCGCCATCAATGTATTCCTGCAACATGCTCGGGAGGACATCTGCGTCCTGGAGAGCGGCGATACACTGCCACGCGAGGATGCGATCGAGAACCTGGTGCGCATGTTCGCCGACCCGAAAGTCGGCATGACGGGAGCGCATAAGGTGCCATTGAACACTCCCGATCATCTGGTAGGGCTGTTCACACATCTGCGCTTACGCATGGAACACGAGTTGTGCCTGGACATCCCTCGGCTGGGCGAGCTCATCGCGTTCCGAAAGGTGTTCGATCGCATTCCTCCCGATGTAGCGATGGACGAGGCCTTTGTAGAGGCATTGGTCATCCAGCGTGGCCTCCAGGTTCGGTACGCGCCCGATGCGGTCGTCTACAATTCCGGGCCCGAGACCGTGAGCGAGTTCGTCCGACAACGGCGCCGTAACCACGCGGGCCACCTGTACCTCAAGCACAAGTACGGCTATAAGGTCGCCAGCATCCAGAACGGCCGTGTCATCAAGATAGCCCTGCGGGAGATGTGGGGAGCGATTCGCCTGCTGTTCACGCTGGGAGTCTTGGCGGTGCTGGAGGCATGGGCCCGGCTACTAGGATGGTACGATTTCGCCATCAAGAAGGAGCTCCACACGGTCTGGGATATGGCGTGGAGTCAGAAGACGAACCTCGCCCAGGCGGAGCAGGAATGGACCGGGCGCAAACACGAGGAGACCATCGTAAGCCCAGTACACGAGGTGAAACCGATTGAAAGATAAACTCGCCACGGCGATCAAGGTGGTCATCAGCGTGGCCCTGATCGCGTGGGTGTTCCATCGCGTGAACTTGGCCGAGGTGGGGCAAATGCTTATCTCGGCCAAGATCGTGTATTTGCTACTTGCCCTGGTGCTATACCTGGGCGCGATATCCCTGAACGCGGTGAAATGGCAAGTCCTCTTGCGAGCCCAGGGGGTTCGCGTGCCGCTACGCGTGTTGTTGGCCTATACCTTCGTGGGCGTATTCTTCAACAACTTCCTGCCCGCCAACGTCGGCGGCGATGTGATGCGCGGGTATGGGCTATCCCGCTATACCACCCGCGTGGCCGATGCCGCGGTCTCGGTGATCGTGGATCGAATCGTCGGCCTCATCGCGTACATGGGTGCGGCCGTGCTCGCCGCCATCGCCGTGGTCAACGTCATCGGGCAGGGCGGCGAACTGCGGCTCGTCGAGTACATGGCCTTCCTCTCATTGGCCGTAATCGCCGGGGGGTTCGGCATGTTGCTCAGCCGACGGCTGCGCGCCCTGGTAGGGCGACTGTTCCAGAGGCAATGGCTGGCCCCACTGGCCCCCACGTACACTCGCATCTCCGAGGCCTTTGGTGCCTACCGATTCCGCTACGGGGCGATAGCTCTGGCGTTGCTGATTGCCCTGGTAGGGCTCATGCTGACCAACCTCGTCAATTGGCTGTTGGCCGAGTCGGTGGGCGGTGGCATCCCCCTGCTCTACATTTGCCTCTTCAACCCTCTCATCGCCCTAGTGCTCCTGGTCCCCATCTCCATTGGTGGCATCGGAGTCAACCAGAACGTATACCCGTTCTTCTTCGGTCTCCTCGGCATCCCCAAAGGACTGTCGTTGACCGTGTCGCTGCTGATGCAGGCCATTATCATCGTCTCCAGCCTTCCAGGCGGCGTGCTGTGGTGGCGACTGCGAGCGGCCGATGCGGTCACAACCTCATCGGTGACACCCGAGCAGGCGTCATGAATGAGTTTCCGATCTCAGTTGAGGCAGCAAGGGCCCTGTACGAGGGAGCCGACACGGCTCATCGCTTCGACCACGTCCTGCGCGTGCTAGCCCTGGCCGAGCGAATCGCCCGGGCGGAGGAGGCCGATCTCGCGGTGGTGCGCACCGCCGCCCTGTTGCATGACATCGAACGCGGACGGCACCCTGAGGATCATCACCTTCGAGGGGCGGAGCGAGCACGGCAGCTCCTCGAGGGGCAACCCGTGCCTTTCGTGGACGCCGTAGCCCAAGCGATCGCTGCCCACCGGTTCCGGGCTGGACCCGCCCCGGCGACGATCGAAGCCCAATGCCTGTTCGACGCGGACAAGCTAGACGCGATCGGGGCCATCGGAGTGGCGCGGGCGTTCGCCTATGGCGGTAAACACGGACAGAGGCTCTGGGCTCCCCTGGCAAGTATAGACCCGGACGGGCCGGAGCCCCCGCCGTCCGAATACACCCCCGTGCATGAGTTCGTGCGCAAGCTAGCCCGGCTGCGGGATCGGCTATACACGAGCACCGCACGCGAGATCGCGGCGGAGCGACACGCGTTCATGCTCGCGTTCTACCAGCGGTTGGAAGCGGAGGTCGAGGGTCGAGCGTAGTCCTCGCCCATCCCTCATCTCTGGGACAGCGTGGAGCGCTGTATGCGGAGAGTGATGTCGCGTCTCAAGATGAGATCGCGACGCAAGTGCTGACCGGGTTCCCCATCCGCCAGAACCCATACCGTATCGGGCGGCCCCGTGAAGTCGAGCCGGAACGGCAGCGAGACGAGCCCTGGCTGCTTTTGCACTCGGAGTTCATAACGCCCTCCCGAGACCACGCGGTCGGGCAACTGGTACGTGAAGCGAACCACGTGTTCCGTACCCGGCCGCATGACGAAGTGCCCAGCGATGACCCATGTGCCCTGCTCACCCGGTTCCTCGCGCACGCTTTGAGGCTCCAGCCCATCGGCCTCGATCAGATGGGATCCATCGGGAACGTACACCCGCACGTAATCCCAATAACAGCGCCGCACCATGTCCTCGTATGTGTGCCCGTATACCGCCCTGTGCACACACGTAGTCAAGCTAGCCGTCAAGGAATGCGTGTATGTCAAGGTCAGATGAGCAATCCAGCCACCATCCCGATACGCAACGGAGTAATCCATTCGGCGCGTAACGGCCGCATTCACCTTGTTATATCCCACGTTGGCATCGATCACGGCCAGATAGTCGTGGTCACCCGGATGTAGCCCCCCATCCCACCCTAACGCCGTGATCGCTTCCTGCGCCACAGGCTGATCCAGGTAGATCAGGATGTGTCTCTCGTCGGCCGCCTGCCGGACAGCCATCGCCAGCCGGACCCAATCGACATCGCCGGAGGTCAATCGTTGCATGGCAGCCTGAACCAGGGCGGGCATGAAACTCTTGCGCTTACGCCACCACGCCTTCCAGTCCCGGTCGATGGTCAGTCCCTCGGCTGGTTGCTCCCACGCTGCCTTGATCTGCCCCAGGACGTTATCGCCAGTCAGCGGCTCCTTGACGCCAGGAACGCGTAGCGGCGCCAGAGCGGCGACGATCTGCTGCACGGCCGGCAGGTCGAAGGCAATCACGCCATAGGTCTCAACACCCTGATCGAGCCGGTAGAGCGACTGGATGACGCGCGCGCTGGTGGGAAAGTCAGGCGACCAGTTGGCATCGCGCAGGAAGAGGATCTGCGCGTCCAGATAGCGCTGTAACGCCTCCGGCGCGGGCGGGTGGGGTTGGTCCAGGTTATCGACGGCATAGCTGTCGTAGAACGTCAACGACGTGAGCTTACCGCCCGATACCTGGACAACCCCCACTCCACTGATGAACCCTCCCGTCGGCCGTAGTTCATCACTATTCTGGGCTATGATGAGGTACGCGCGCTTTCCTCTCGCTCCCAACAAGTCCGGAGCGTAGGGAAGCACCCTGGCTGCAGCCAGGGCTTGGGGCAATAACTGCTGGAGCCGTCGCAGTCGTCCGCCCCACGGAGGTGGCAAGCAAGAGGTATCCACTCGCTGCAACGCGACGTTCGCCCGCTCCAGATGCTCACCGACGGAGTTCCAGGCCGGCGTAGTCTCCTCCAGAAGCGGTAGCGCGCTGGCCAGCACATCGAGCCGGGTCCCGTCACCTCGAGGGGCATCCTCCCGAGCGATGGCATCCAGGATCGGCAGCCCGGCTTCCAATCCCACCCGGGCCGCGACCGTGAGCTCCACCGCCGCGTCCAGCAAATCTGGGGCGGCGCTGATCTCCCTCCCCGCGCCAGGCACATCCTCGAGACGTCGCATCACCGGGAAGAAGGGCATCGCCATATCGCGCAGGGCCGTCAGCTCCACATCGAGGACGGCCAGATGTGGAGACAACGCCCGTAACGTCTGCACATCACCCGGATGGGCAACCGCCTGGCGTGCCAGTGGCTCAATAGCCTGCGCCGCCAGCCAGGCTGCCCGGGCATGTTGAAAAACGCGAAAGCCTACCAGGCCGCCCCCGACCGCGACCACCAGAGCCACGACGAGTAGCAGGACTTTAACACCTAAGCGGATCGATTGTGATTTCATGGGACGACCGGAAGCCATCTCGCTAACCTACTGAGCGTGAGATTGAAGCCGATACAGCGGCCCCTGACGCTTCGCGCTATAGCTCATGAGAGGATCCAGAATGAGCTCGGCCAGGTAGACGGGGCGCACCTTCATATTAGCCGCGATCACCTCATTGAGCGTCGGCGGGCGAACCCGACCACCGGCTAGCACGATACTCGGGTAGCGCCTGGTCACAGAATCACGATACCAGTCGAACTCGTACAGTCTGGAATTGATGATTGTCACATCGGGGCGCAGGCCGAGGCCGTAATGAAAATACCATAAGGTAAACGTGGGTTGGTCCGTGGCAACGATGATAAGAGCGTTCGAGTCAGCTGTCGCGAGCGCATCCCGTCCGAAATCCACAGCCTCATGATCCTGGCTCAAGTCTTGCCCGTCCCAGTGCGACCAGGCCTGAGCGACGGGTAAGATGACAAAAGATACCGCCAGGATGATGCCCACCGCCCGACGGAGCCGGACACCGTGGCCTGTTGCCCGGCGTACCGCTTCCCCCCCGATCACCCATGCACCCAGCGCCAGGCAAGGCGCTAAAGCGATATAGACGGGGATCAGGTAGACATAGGAGTCGGCGGTGTCGTATCCCAAAGCGTAGATGCTGAACACGCCCACATGAGCGAGCGTCATGCCGAACAGGCCCGGAAGCTCCTCCTTGGCCTGCCAGAGGCCGAACAGCGCCAACGCCACCCCGGGGAGCGTCAGATTTTGCAGCAGGAGACCGGCCCAGCCAGACAACCTCCAGGGGATCCAGGACAGAGGGAATGCGAAGATGAGGCGACGGTACACCCGGCCGGAGACCAGCCACCACAGCCGAGGCAGCGTGCTGGGATCCCCCCAGTTCACCGGCGGATCACCTCGGGCCGCCCAGGGCAGATATACATAGGTCAGCAGGCCCACCACGCAGCCAAGGGCCAGGCCCAACAGGCTGCGTCGCGTCACGCGAATATCGGCCAACCACAAATAGATAACCGCCCCAGGGATCAGAAACGCCAGCGAGATATGGTTACCCAGACCCAATCCCAAAACCAGGCCGGTTGTGAGCCCCCATATTCCGCCTGCCTTCACATCTGTACGCAGCAGCAAGTAGATCAGGATGGCGACGAAGCAGGCGTGTAAGCTGTAGACTTCCGTGATCACGGCCTGGGACCAAAGCGTGGGCCCCAGCCCCGTGAGGACCGCCGTCACGATCGCCACCAGACGTGCGGTTCCCTCCCGAACCCCCACATCTCTTAGAACACGAGCACTCGCCAGAGCCACGAAGATGAGCGCCAGAGTGGCCGATAGAGCGGAGAAGAGGTTTCCCCAAAAGGCCGGTGTATGCCCAGGCAGCTTCATCACCGCGCGTAGCAGGAGGATATATGTAGGATACCCGGACGGGTGGGGCACACCATTCGTCAGCGCGGCCGTTAGGAGATCGCCGCCGTCAGCACCGCTGTGCTTCCAAGTCAGACCGGGGGCCAGCGTTGCCCAGTAGACGGGCAAGACCACTAAGATGGGGGCCAGCGGCCATAAAGCGGAGATACGACGGGTAACTCGCGCGCGTTCCACAATCGCCTCAACGGGACAGCCGAACGCCGGTTGGCGGCAGGTACTTGGGTGGAAGCGGCACACTCGTGCCGGCGGACGCGCGAACGCCTTCCGCGCAGAGCGCCTCGACGATGTTATCGATGACCTTACCCAGCGGAGCATCCGGGCGGATGACTCCGTCGATCAGGATGGTCGCGGTGCCCCCAGCCGGCAGCAGACCCAGATGGGCTGACACCACCTGCCCCTCGATCGTTACCTGGTTCTCCTGGCCGTGGACGGCTCCGGGAATGAGCAGCGCGGGCAGATCATCGCGCACGGCCACGTCCGTAGCATCGACAGCGCTAACATTACTAACCTGCACCCGGAACGTCACCACGCGGCCTGGGATGCCCCACGGCGGGTCGGCGGTAACCAGCACTGCCAGCTCTGGGAGTTGAACAGGTGTTGCTGTAGGCATAGGGGTATCGGTGGGCGCTACAGTAGGTGGCATCGCACTGCCCACGATGGGCACTTGAGTGGTATCGCCCTGCACTTGAACCAACGGAGCGTAGAGCCACCCTGCAAGGCCCTCATAATCGATCCGCCACCAATCGCCCGCCGGATTGCGCCCCGTGATCACATACGTGCGACCAGCGTAGGCAGTCCCCTCGACAGCCGCGTCGGTGCTGGGACCGGCCCTGACGTTCATATCAGCACTGGGGATCGCCACAGGCTTAGGTATGGGGGTCGGCGTGCTGACAGGCGTGTTTGTAGGCCGAGCGGGTGGCGGCGTATTGGTAGGCACGCGCGTGGGCCGATATGGCGTAGCCGTGGGCAGCGGCGAGGCGGCCCCTGTTGGTGTGGGCGTGGGAACCGTCTGAAGATATTGGCGTTGACCCGGGCGCGCCCAGGCTGAGGGTCCAGGCCCTAGAAGCGCTGCCAGCACGATGGCCAGTAACACGAGCGTGATCCACAGGCAATGGCGACTTTCCAATCTCATTCCGTCTCAGCTCCCCATGGATACATCAATTGGCAGTAGCGATGGGCAGGAAATATCGGAGACGACCTACATAAATCTCGCTTGAGCTTGTGTTGTTCGCTGGATTGGCGTCATCAGACACGCCGATGATCCGGGCGAAGACGCGATAGGTCCCGGGTAGTCGGTTGTGCCAGACCACGTGAGCCATGCCGTCTGAGCCCGGCTGTAGCTGATCGGAGCCGATGAGCTCGCCCCCGGTTTCGGGGTCACCATCCCAGAACTCCACCGTGATGGCCTGATCGCTGCCCCGCCCGCCCAAACTATGCACTCGGGCATAGAGAGGAACATCAACCGCGCTGCCATCGGCCGCGATGGGGATCGGATGAGATGTATCCGGCGGGTCCACAGTCAGGTCAAGAGGAAGATCGAGGGTCATGGAGAGGGTGTTGTTCTGCTCGTTGGATTCCTCGATCTGATGCCGGGCATCAGCCTGGAGCGTGATTGTCGTCCCCTGGGCTTGGGGCTTATCCCAGACGATCGTCGTGGTAGCGTCCCCCGCATAGCGGCTAGGAACTCCCGAGACATCTTTCTCCCGGATCGGCGTCCCGGAGCCTACCAGGCCATTCCAGAAACGCACTTTGAAAGCCCCGGCGGCCGTGTTCCCCCGATTGATGATCGTCCCCTCGATGCGCAACTTGGTGGGATCTGTAGCCCAGAGCGGGGATTGCAGCACGGTGTAAGTGATGGCCTTCGGCGTAAGATCCACATACGGGGTGACAAGGGAGGCGGTATAATCGGAGAAAGCCCGCCCCAGGTAAGTCATCTGGCGCGTTTTGGGATCGAAGAGGGCACTGCGGGTATGTCCCCAGCTAAAGCTGGTCACTTCCAGGCTGAACCAGGCCCAACGTTGCACAAGTCGATCTCCATCGGCGGGCATACCCAGATCGCCATCCCGGGTGTTCAGGAAGTAATCGAACGTTGCATACATAAAATCCCGCACCCGCTCGGCATCGAAGCCCAGCTCCTCATTGAAGAGAATGCCATATTCGGAGACGATCAGCTCCTTATTACGCTGACCATGATCCCGCATCCAGCGTCGGAACCGCTGGATCTGCGCCTTGAAGATGTCCATGTCGTCATGGTCGCCGATCTCAATCCACATCCCGCAGTCGGCGTCGATACCCGGCGGGATCCCCGCGCCCCAGGCGCCCAGGTCCCTCGCCCCCGGAGGAGCGCATTTCAGCAGGCGATCCAACGGGAGCCCAGGCTTGAGCTCGCGCAGCACGAAACCGTGAACATTCCAGACATCGACCGGCATCGTCTCCTGATACAGGCGGCGATACTCCGACCAGACCATGTTCAGCCATTGCATACGCAACGGTGTCGCCTGGACGACCCCGCCAATGGCCACCCGCGCTGTGGGGTCTATCCCCTTGATCAAGTAATAGAGCTCATGGTATAGCTGGGCGTAGACGGTGGGATGGACGAGATCGAGACGGTCGGGCTCGTTGCTGATGAGCCAAAGCGAGCCAGGGACACTGCGTATCGTATTCTTCAGCTCCTCGCCATAGGGTTGATACGGCGTCGCACAGGTGCGGTATTGGTCATCGCAAAGTTTGATGAGTTGGACGAACTCCATCCCAGCCGGGTGTGTCGGCGCGGCGTTCGTTCGCCAGTTAGCATACCAACCCGCGTGCAGCGGGGTCACGTCAAAGCGAGTGATGTCCGATGCCACATCAACACCAAACCGCTCGTTGTCAGAAGGGAAGAGCGAAGAATCCGGTCCTGCGTCGGCAGCCTGGACCGGGACTGCCCAACCGATCAACATACATATAGCTACAAGTGCCAGGTATGTACGACGCATGTATGGCCTCTCTATCGGTCCATCATGTTGGAGGAGGATCTCTCTGCAATGAGCAGAGCTCGCAACAACGGCCCTTCGCTGTTGATGGGTAGGCGTGGGGCCAGCCACGGCCCCACCAGACGTGTCAGCCCGTAGCTCAACGCCCCTATCAGCCACCTGGACTCGTAGGCGACGAGCTGCATATGCGTTGCCACCGATTCATGCCAGCTCACCTTCACGCTCCACCCCTGGGACCGCAGCCAGCCTGCCACCTCGGCGGCATCCGGCAACCCGTGTACCAGATGATCCGCGAGCCAGCCGGGGACCCGCGGGTGCAGACGCCGAGCCAGGTCAGCGTAGCAAGTCTCGGCCGCCGGGCCGCTGGGAAAGGCAAGGAATACGGATTCTCTGGCTACGCGAGCGATCTCCATCACCGCTTGAGACCGCGACACGGGGGCAAGGTGCTCCAGCATATCACAGCTGACCACGGCGGGCCAGGAGCGATCTTGAAACGGCAGCGCCAGCGCTGAGGCGCGCACAGCTTGATGCAATGGCCGACGTTTGAATGCTAGATCCACGCCAGTGACAGGTCCGCGCCAAAACAACGCCAGTCCCTCGGGCCCGCTT
>JAGHDS010000048.1 GCA_021159845.1 Anaerolineae bacterium | reverse complement strand
CAGGGTGGCGCGCGTGCCGGAGGGCGAATCGCTGGCGTTCGAGCAGGGGAACGGCCGCGTGACGTTCACCCTGCCGAAACTCGTCGGCCACCAGATGGTCGTGCTGGAGATGGCGTAGGTATAAAGGGTGGCGAAGGGCACTGCCCTTCGCCACCCGGGGATCTCCTTTGCCCCAACGGTGAACGGTTACGGCAAATATGGTCTTTGACATCCCTCTAATCATGCTCCATGATTGTCTATGTCAAAGCGGTAATTGGGGGGATGATGTATATTTCAGTTACCGAAGCTCATAATCGCCTCTCCCGTTGGCTGAAAAAGGTCCGGGAGGGGCCTATTATCATCACCTAGCGAGGCGAGCCTGTTGGGGGCATTATTTTCTATGCTGGGGATCGCTCAGAACCTCCGCACGTCCACGTGGAGCGAGAGAACTATGTGGCCAAGTTTTGGCTTAATCCCGTGCGGTTACACTCCAGTGGGCGATTTCGTCCCAACGAGATACGGCGCCTTCAACAATTAATTGTGGAGCATGAGCAAGAATTCCTGGAGGCATGGCATGAGTACTTTGGTGAGTGAACGTCAGGCCCGTGCTCAGCAGGTCAAGGTTACCGATAAGGAGTTGATCGTAGCGTTACAGGATGGACGCACGATCAGTGTGCCGTTGGCATGGTTCCCACGGCTCCTCCATGGGACGCGAGAGGAACGAGAGAGTTGGCGATTGATAGGCGATGGCGCGGGTATCCATTGGCCGGCGCTGGATGAAGATATTGAGGTAGTGCACCTGTTGGCTGGGATCCCGTCACAGGAAAGCCAACGGTCGTTGCAGAAGTGGTTGCAGCGCCGAGCGGATAGGGTTGCAGGACAAGACGCCTCAGCCTGATCCGTGTTTGGGGCGGCAATCTCTGCCCTTGCTACACTCGACCTCTTGTGGTTCGGTGGCGACCAAAAGAGGAGATCTGCCGGAATGTGCCTCGTATGAAAGGGCTCATCTTCGACATCCAACGTTTTTCCGTGCACGACGGACCGGGCATCCGAACCACAGTGTTCCTGAAAGGGTGCTCGCTGCGTTGCTTCTGGTGTCATAACCCGGAGGGCATCCGACCCAGGCCGGAGATCCAGTTTTTCCCCGATCGCTGCATTGCCTGTGGGGAATGCGTTGCTGTGTGCCCCAATGGCGCTCATGAGCTGCGCGACGGATTCCACATCTACCACCGCGACCGATGCGAAAGCTGTGGTTTATGCGCCGGGGTGTGCTATTCCGAGGCGTTAACGTTGATCGGGCGAACCATGACAGTGGATGAGGTCGTGGTGGAGGTGCTGCGCGATCGCGCTTTCTACGACACATCGGGCGGCGTCACGCTCTCCGGTGGGGATCCTCTCATGCAGCCCGATTTCTCGCGTGCCATCCTGGAGCGATGCAAGGCTGAGGGGGTGCACACCGCTATCGAGACGGCCGCGAATTGTCACTGGGAGGATCTGGCCGCGCTTCTCCCTGTAACCGATCTCGTCATGATGGACATCAAGCACATGGACCCGGAGAAGCACCGTTGGGCGACGGGGGTTTCCAATAAGCGCATCTTGGCCAATGCCCGGCGGTTGGCCCAGACGGATAAGCCGGTCCTCTTTCGCGTGCCCGTAGTGCCCACCGTGAACGACACTCCAGAAGAGATCGGCGCCATCGCCCGCTTCGTGCAACAGCTCATTGGGCTTCGGGCGGGTGATGGCGTCTCGGGCTCGAAGGGGGCGATAGAGCTTGAATTGCTGCCTTTCCATCGTATGGCCGCCAGCAAGTATCAGAGCTTGGGGCTGAAATACCGCGCGGCCTCGTTCGTCGCTCCTGACAAGGAGAAGATGGAGGAGCTGGCCGCGATCGTGCGATCATACGGAGTGCCGGTGCATTATCGATAGCGGGGTACAGGATGCAGGATGCAGGACGCAGGGTGTAGGTCAGCGGTGTGACGGAGGGTAACTATTGGGTAGGATACCACGTTGGGATGTGCTGGGATTTGGCGCCGTCGCCGTGGATGATCTGATCTATGTCGACCACCATCCGTTGCCTGATTCCAAGACGACTGTGCGGGATCTGCGTCGGGAAGGCGGCGGCCTGACGGGAACGGCATTGGTAGCTGCCGCCCGGCTGGGCGCTCGAGCGGCTTATGCTGGCGTCCTGGGGGACGACGAGCTCTCCCACTTCACCTTGCAGGCATTCGAGCGCGAGGAGGTGGACTGTACGCCGGTGATACATCGGCCTGGAGCCCGCCCCATTCACTCCTTTGTCATCGTCGATTTATCCACGGCCCAACGCAGCATCCTGGCCTCATTCCACGGCGTGGTGCAACGCCCACCGGAAGCGATGACCGAGGAACTGATCGAAAGCTGTCGCGTGCTCTTCGTGGATCACACGAACGTTCCCGGTGGGCTACGCGCTGTGGAAATCGCACACGGACTGGGCATCCCCGTAGTCGCTGACATCGAGTTCATGCGGGAGCCGGGTGTAGAGAAGTTGCTGGATCGAGTGGATCATCTGATCATCGGGGTGGAGCTAGCTGAGGAGATCACCGGCCGAGCGGACCCAGCCGCGGCGGTGAAAGCGTTGGCCAGCCCCTCGCGGGCCTGTTGCGTGGTGACGGCGGGGGAGCGTGGTTGCTGGTACGCCGAGCGAGACGGGGAGGCGAGGCATTTCCCTGCCTTTCGGGTTGAGACTGTGGATACCACGGGTTGCGGCGATGTGTTTCATGGAGCCTACGCGGCCTGGATCGCTCAGGGTGGAGATGTGCCCGAGGCCATTCGTGTGGCCAGCGCGGCCGCGGCGTTGAAGGCGATGCATCCCGGTGGCCGTAGCGGTATTCCCGGCCGCATGGCGGTGCTGCAGTTTCTGGAGGAGCGCAGCATATGAGTGCCTCTATCGTGTTAATCGGCGACTCCATCCGCATGGGGTATGAGCCTTTCGTCAGGGAGATGCTGCGAGGCCAGGTGGGCGTCTGGGGACCGAAGGAGAACGGAGGAACGAGTCAGAATGTGCTCGCGCATCTATGGGAGTGGGTAATTGAGCGCGGGCCAGATGTAGTGCATATCAACGCCGGCCTGCATGATCTGAAGCGGGGGTTCGGCGCGGCGGAGAATGCCATCCCGCTCACAGCTTATCGAGCCAACGTGGAGGCCATCCTGCGCCGGATCCTGGCGGAGACGGATGCCCGGGTGATCTGGGCTACCATCACGCCGGTGAACGAGGTATGGCATCACGCCAACAAACCGTTTGACCGGTTCGAGGCCGACGTGACCGCCTATAACCAGGCGGCCATCGAGGTGTGCCGGGCGCTGGGCGTGCCGGTGAATGATCTGTACCGCATCATCATAGATGCTGGCCGCGACCAGTTGCTGTTGCCTGACGGTGTGCATTTCAGTGAAGAGGGCTATCGGCTGTTGGCTCGGGCTGTGGTTTCGGTTATCGAAGGCCGCTTGTCGTGATCAGCAATGTAACTCGATCTGGCATGGCCGGGAAGAGCTGTGTTACAATAGTAAATGGTGTTGGGGTGGCGGCATATCTTTCTTTAGAAATCACGCAGAGGGAGATGATCATGACACTGCATGTGCCGTTGGCGAACCCGCAGCCGGACGCCCAGAGATTCATCGATATCCTCATGGGACGCGTTTATGAACCCGCTCCGCCGTTAGTGGAGTACCTTGTGGATGATGTCATCATGCGCCCCATCGTCACTGAGCTGCTGGGGAGGGAGTGGGTTGACCTGGACGGCAGCCGCGAGGCCGAGAAGGCCTATCTGGATAATTTCATCGAGTTCTGGTGCCGCATGGGATATGACTGCGTGCGGTTCGAGCGCAACATGGGGTTCGATGTAGGGACGATCCTGGCTGACGACACCGCTCCGAATGTCACCAAGCAGCGAGCCTGGATGGATGAGCACCACGGCCGGATCCAGAGTTGGGAGGACTTCGAGAGTTACCCCTGGCCAAGGCCCGAGGATTTCGATTTCTTCGCCTATGAGTACTTGAACGAGCACTTGCCCGAAGGGATGGGGTTGCTCGTCTCCCATGCGGGTGGCGTCTTTGAGCACCTCTCGCAGCTCATGTCGTATGAGGGACTGTGTCTGGCGATATACGATGATCCTGTCTTGGTCCGCGCCATCTCCGACCGACTGGGGGAGCTCATGGTCCACTACTATGAGCATCTGCTGGATCTGGACCGAGTTGTCGCGATCTTCCCGGGCGACGATATGGGGTTCCGAACGGGCACGTTGGTCTCGCCGGATGATCTGCGCAAGTACGCTTTGCCCTGGCATAAGCGCTTCGCTGCCATGACTCACGAGCGCGGCCTCCCGTATTTCCTCCACTCCTGTGGTAACGTAGAGGCGATTATGAAGGATTTCATCGAAGATGTCGGCATCGACGGTAAGCATTCTTTTGAGGATGCCATCATCCCGGTGGAGGATTTTCAGGCCAAGTATGGGGATCGGATCGCCGTACTGGGTGGGTTGGATGTCGACACCCTGGCCGCGTCGTCGCCGGATGAGGTACGACAACGCACACGCCAGCTTATCGAGGTCTGTGGCGGCCGCGGCCGCTACGCCATTGGCTCGGGCAATTCTATTCCCAGTTACATTCCGGTCGAAAATTACCTCGCTATGGTGGACGAGGCGGTGGCTGCCCGTCAGGGGGTAATTGGGGGATAGGGATGGGTCAGCTCAGTTTACGTCAGAGTACGGACACGTTGTGGACGCTGCGTCGTCTGGAGACGCCGGAGGACATGGCAGCTGTGGAGGAGCTGCAACGGTACATCTGGCCGGGTAGTGAGACGGATGTTGTCCCTGCCCATCTATTGTTGACCGTAGCGCATAACGGCGGGCTGGTTATGGGGGCCTTCGTGGAAGACACTCTCGTGGGATTTGTGTTCGGTTTCCCTGGGCTTGAGTCCACGTCGAGTGGGATTCGTGTGAAGCAGTGCTCCCATATGTTAGGGGTTCATCCCGACTATCGGGACCGGGGGTTGGGATTCACCCTCAAGCGTGCTCAGTGGCGGGCGGTACGTGAACAGGGGCTGGATCATGTGACGTGGACCTATGATCCGTTGTTGAGCCGCAACGCCCGTTTGAACATCGCCAAGTTGGGGGCAGTTTGTAATACGTATCTACGCGAGGTTTATGGTGTGATGCGGGATGCTCTGAACGCAGGGCTTCCCTCTGATCGGTTTCAGGTGGATTGGTGGGTGAACTCACGCCGGGTGGAGGATCGGCTGAATGGGGGACTCCATCCGCAGAGGGGGCTGGCGGACTACCTGGGGATGGGCGGTCGGGTGTTGAACGCGGCGAAGTGGGACGACCAGGGATGGCCTCGCCCGCCGGAGGAATCCGCTCCGCTTCCTACGGATGACCCGGCGCGCCCTTTGTTGGTAGAAATCCCGGCCGATTTCCTGTCCATGAAAGCAGAGCAGCCCGACCTGGCGCTGACCTGGCGGTTGCATACTCGCAGCCTTTTCGAGGAGCTGTTCGCCAGCGGGTATGTGGTCACGGAGTTCGTCCACGAGGCGGGGCCGCCGCCACGCAGCCTCTACGTTCTAACCCACGGCGCACGGGAGGCGTAGAGTGTGGGGCAGGGGGGCGTGGAGCGTGAGGCGTGGGGCGTAGGGTATAGGACGAGAGATCCTTGCACCCTGCATCTTGTGTCCTGCATCCTGCATCCTGTATCCTGTATCCTGTATCCTGTATCCTGTATCCTGCATCTTGCATCCTGAATCCTGAACCCTGAACCCTGTATCCTGTGCCCTGTATCTTGCATCCTGTAAGGAGCAACCATGAAGATCGACCGAGTCACTCTCTACCACCTGCGTATGCCGTTGCGGGCTCCTTTTGAGACCTCCTTCGGCCGTGCATACGAGCGGGAATGCATTCTGCTGGAGGTACAGGCCGATGGGCTGACCGGCTATGGGGAATGCGTGGCTGACCGGTCTCCTGGCTATGCGTACGAGACCAGTGGCACGGCCTGGCACATCCTGCGCGACTTTCTGGTCCCGGCCGTGCTCGGCCAGGACATCGCCCAACCTGTGGATTTCCAGCGATTAGCAGCGGCTGTGCGTGGTCATCCCATGGCTAAGGCTGGTTTGGAGATGGCGCTGTGGGACCTGCAAGGGAAGCGCGAAGGGCGGTCGCTACGGGAGCTGTTGGGCGGTCAGCGCGCCCGGGTGGAGGTCGGCGTATCTGTGGGCATCCAGGAGTCACCTGAGGCGCTGGTCGGCGTCGTGGCCGACTACTTGCGCCAGGGATATGGTCGTATCAAGATCAAGATCAAGCCTGGCCGCGATGTCATAGACGCCCAGGCGGTCCGTCGTGCCTTTCCAGACGTCCGCTTGCAGGTGGATGCCAACTCGGCCTACACGCTCGAGTCGGCCGCGGTGTTGCGCCCGTTGGATGACCTCAACCTGTTGTTGATCGAGCAGCCGTTGGCGGAGGATGACCTGTGGGATCACAGCAAACTCCAGGCGCAGTTCCAGACACCCATCTGTCTGGATGAGAGCATTCGCTCTCCCCGACATGCCCGCCAGGCGTTGGAGATGGGAGCCTGCCGCATTATCAACATCAAGCAGGGTCGGGTCGGCGGGCTCAGTCAGGCCCTCGCCATCCATGACCTGTGCAGGGAGCGCGACGTCCCGGTGTGGTGCGGCGGTATGCTGGAAACGGGCGTCGGCCGGGCGGCCAACCTGGCGCTGGCCAGCCTGCCTGGTTTCACGCTCCCCGGCGATATCTCCGCCACGGATCGGTACTACGAGCAGGACATCACCCGTGAGCGGTTTACCTTGAACCCGGACAGCACCATTGATGTCCCCGATGGCCCCGGCCTGGGCGTGAGCATCGACCGGGTCGCGCTGGAGCGGTTCACGCTGGCGAAGCTGCAGTTGCCGTAACAATAAGCGATAGCAGAGGGAATATACTGACCTGGGGACGCGATGAAAAATTCCGCCACGGGGGTGCAGAGAGCGTTATGACCCCGTAGTTGGCATATCCATTGTTCAGCATGTGTGCCAGCATATTTGTCTCCCATAAGCAGCACAAGCATGCCGTTAAACGCGGAATCGGCTATTCGATACATGATTTCTTACGCCCAGCGTAGGTGGCGTGTTGTCCCTTCGACACTGACTTTGGCGAGCTGGCAGAGCTAACGACCCGCCGGAAGGTACGGGCAACTATGCTTTCTCCAGCAAAGTAGTCCTGGCGATAGCCGGCCTGGCCCATCTTACGGGCGACGGTGCCGTCAATCAAGGCGGGGGAAACATCACCCAGGGCCACAAACCGGACGTTGAGGTCGCGCTTGATAATCGCTTCCAGGACCTCCAGGAAGTGATCTCGCTGATCCAGCCGGATCTCCTCATCATAAAAGGCGAACTCAGTGACGCCGAGTCTCGCCTTGAGGGCGATCTCGGCTGGCGATCGGGGGACGATGTCTTCCCCGGCTTCCGTGTCGGTTACGCTTTGTGACCGGTAGAGATAGACGCCAGCGAAGCGAGGGATTCGATCAGGCCCGTACAGCTCAAGCCGAGGGACCTCCGCGCGCGCTTCGGGTGTGGAACCCACGACGATGACATCGGCCTGGGTATGGATAGCAGCGTGTTCCGGCTCCAGAGTTGGATACACGCCGCCCAGGACGATCGGGATGCCCGGCAGTAGGGGCGGACGGCCGTCCGCCCCTACTTTGAGACGGCAGATAAGCTCCTGAGCCCCTTGCCACCACGAGGTGGTGAAGCAGGACACGAAAACCT
>JAGHDS010000215.1 GCA_021159845.1 Anaerolineae bacterium | reverse complement strand
TATCTAACAACCCACAGGTGATTGCTGCGTATCTGGGTGGCCGCTGATCTGGGCGGGTACGTTTATAAGGGTGCCTGGGAGGAGATCGGATGGAGCTTTTGCAGCTCAGCGAGTCGGTTTGCCAGTTGCGCGGGGGGACGAACATCGGCCTGGTTGTGGATGGTCGACGGGCTCTGGTCATCGACGCTGGACTCGATCGAGACGCGGGGCGTCGCATCGCCCGAGCCGCGCGTCAGCTTGGGGTTGAGATCGTGGCTGTTGCGATCACACACGCTCACGCTGACCATTTCGGCGGGGCTGCTGAGGTGAAACGACGTACAGGTGCACTCGTGTACGCGCCTGCTTTTGAAGCGGCGATCATCGAGAATCCGGAGCTGGAGGGGTACTATTTGTTCTCCGGTGCCAGGCCACCGATCGAGCTTAGGCATAAGTTCATCTTGGCGCCAGGTTGTCATGTTGACGGGCAGGTGGAGGCTGGGGAGCAGGAGATCGCCGGATTCCATGTTGAGGCCATTCCCATGCCCGGCCACGCGCAGAATCAGATGATGTTTGGGGTTGGTGATATCTGCTTCGCTGGCGATACGTTCTTCCATGATTCCGTATTGGACAAATACGGCATTCCTTTTTATGTCGATGTTGCTCAGGCGGACGAGAGCCTGCAGCGCCTGGCAGCGTTGGCGGAGCGTTTCTCCCGGTTCGTCCCCGGCCATGGCCCGGCTGTTGCCGATGTGGTACCTCTGGTGGAGTCAAACCGCGAGCGTATTCGAACGATTTGCGATCACGTCCGTGTCGCGCTTGGGGATGTGGCTGAGGTCGGTGACATCCTCGCTTCCGTGGCCAAGGCGATGCGAGTATCGATTAGCGCTCCGGCGATCTATTATCTGACGTTGACGACGATTCATGCCTGTTTGAGCGCTCTCCAGGCCGCGGGTGAGGCGGCTGTAGCGGTGGAGGAGAACCGGGCGGTGTGGCGGTTGACATCTCAGTCGTGATCGGATGCCGGTCGGAGCCTGCCGGCTGATTCGGGCTCAGATACCACTAGGAGGAGTGGAGGTCATGCGTACGACACGTTGGATGGGGAGCGTCATGCTCGTATTGATCCTGGTCTTGGTCGCTGCGGGGTGTGCCCCGCCGGCGACACCGGTGGCCCCGGCGGAGTCGGGAGCTCAGGCGACGAAGGCGCCGGCCAAAGTCACGATCAAGGTTGGCATGAACGCGGAATATCCGCCCTTTGAGTACGTGGATAAATCCGGGAACATCGTCGGCTTTGACGTGGATCTGATCAAGACGCTGGCCGAGCGCGCCGGGTACGATGTGGAGCTGGTGAATACCAAATGGGACGGCATCTTTGCTGCCCTGGCATCTGGCGAGTTCGACGTAGTATGCTCGGCGGTGACGATCACCGATGAGCGCTCTAAGGTCGTGGATTTCACGGAGCCCTATTTCAACGCCGGACAGAGCATCGCCGTACTGGCCTCTAATGATGAGATCAAAGGAGTTGAGGACCTGAAGGGTAAGCGGATCGGCGTGCAGTTGGGGACCACAGGCGATATTGAAGCATCCAAGATCGAGGGCGCTCAGGTGAAACGCTATGAGGAGATCACCCTGGCGTTCCAGGCATTGGCCAATGGGGATGTGGATGCTATCGTCAATGACGCGCCCACTTCGGCCGCGATCATCAAGGCGAATCCTGAGATCAAGGCCAAGATCGTGGGCAAGCCCTTCACCGATGAGTGGTATGGGATCGCCGTCAACAAGAACAAGCCGGAGATCAAAGAGGCGCTGAACAAGGCGCTGGAGGAGATCAAGGCTGACGGCACTTATGACAAGATCTACCAGAAGTGGTTCGGTAGCTGAGGCTGTGTAGCCTCGTTTGATTCGGTCGACGGATAGGCAACGCGGCCGCTTATGACATCCTTTGATGGATGGTAACTGCTCAGCCTTGGGCAAATAGGAGACGCTGATTCCGCAGATCATCCGCTGATAAACGCCGATGATTCACAAAGATCAGCGGAAATCAGCGTGTATCAGCGTCGTCTGCGTTCTGTTGTTGGAGAGGCTGAGTAGCTATGATGGATGAAAGGGGCGGCCGCGTTTGCCTGCGTTTTCTCCAGATAGCTGGAGAGGAGTGGATGGATGGGGCCCAACGCAGGTGAGTTAAAGGGGCGTGCGGGCGAAACGCTTGGCGCTCGGCCTTGGGTAGGACGGCGGTTGTGGACGGGATTCGATGCGTCACAGTTCCCGTGGTGGGTGGCCATCGTAGTCGTCGTTGGTGTTTATGTCGCCATTTCCGTACTCACCTCTCCTCAGTATCGGGATGTCATCCGCTTTATCGTCCCTGGATTGCGGGTTACTTTGCAGGCTACTTTTGCTGCTTATGGACTAGCTCTCATTATCGGACTCATCGCTGGGCTTATGCGAGTATCCCGTAATCCCGTGCTCTACGCTGTGTCCACGCTGTATGTGGAGATCATACGCGGTATCCCGATGCTCGTGATCTTGCTCTACGCCGGCTTCGTCATCTCCCCGCGGCTGCGGGATGCCACTGGAGGCACGGTGAAGCTCACGGACATCCAGGAGGCGATTCTGGGATTGGCCATCGGCTATGGTGCCTATCTGGCCGAGGTGTATCGGGCGGGCATCGAATCCATTCATCGCGGGCAGATGGAGGCTGCTCGCTCGCTGGGTATGACCTATATGCAGGCCATGCGCTATGTTGTGTTACCCCAGGCGATCCGGGTGATCCTGCCGCCGCTTGGTAATGACTTCATCGCCATGTTGAAGGATTCGTCTCTCGTGGCCGTGTTAGCGATCCCCGACCTGTTGCAGATGGGACGACTATACATCTCGCGCACTTTTCGTGCCTTCGAAGGATATAATTCCGTCGCGTTGCTCTATCTGGTGATGACCCTTTTCCTCTCTTTGCTGGTTCGGTGGATTGAGAAGAGGTGGAGCATCCATGGCCGATAATATCATTCGGATTCGGAATCTGCATAAGTCGTTCGGACATGTGCACGCTCTGCGCGGTATCGATCTGGATGTGGCCCAGGGAGAGGTGGTGGTGATCGTCGGCCCCAGCGGATCAGGCAAGTCCACCTTGTTGCGCTGTATCAACCACCTGGAAAAGCCCACGTCCGGCGAGATCATCGTGGACGGCATTGCTGTGACGGATCGCAATGCGAATATCAACGCTTTGCGTGCCGAGGTGGGGATGGTATTCCAGTCGTTCAACCTTTTCCCCCACATGACGGCTTTGGAGAACATCGTGCTGGCTCAGCGTGTGGTCCGTCGCCGGTCCCGTCAGGAAGCAGAGCGAATCGCTCACGCTTTGTTGGAGAAGGTGGGCATACCGGAGAAGGCCGATGCGTATCCCGGACAGCTCTCTGGCGGCCAGCAGCAGCGCGTGGCCATCGCGCGAGCACTTGCCATGCAGCCCAAGATCATGCTCTTCGACGAGCCGACCAGCGCGCTGGATCCGGAGATGATCAAGGAAGTGCTGGATGTGATGCTCGACCTGGCGCGCGAGGGAATGACGATGATCGTTGTCAGCCATGAGATGGGGTTTGCCCGCAACGCGGCTGATCGGATCGTCTTCATGGATGAGGGGCATATCATTGAGGAGGCCCCCCCGGCTCAATTATTCTCCAACCCGCGCCATGATCGGACGAAGGTTTTCCTGAGTAAGATACTACACTGAAGCCGGGATGCTCATAGGTTGAGCCTGAGGCGTCAAAACAGTCAAGAGGGAAGAAATGTCGCAGTATCTATTAGAGCGATTACAGGCGCCGGGCGTGATCGTGGCGGACGGTGCTACGGGGACGATGTTGCAGAGTGCTGGATTGCCCGTTGGCACGGCGCCGGAGCGCTGGGTGTGGGAACGCCCTGAGGAGATCACCAAACTGCATCGGGCTTATCTCGAGGCTGGGGCGGAGATCCTCCTGACCTGTACGTTTGGTGGATCGTTGCCTCGCCTGGCTCGCGAGGGGCTGGCGGATCACGCCGATGAGGTGAACCGTCGGGCGGCGGAGCTGGCGCGTGAGGTTGCGGATGGGCGAGCCTTCGTCGCGGGGGATATCGGGCCGACAGGCGAGCTGATGGCGCCGTTGGGCACGCTTTCCTTTAGCGAGGCCGTGGAGATCTTCCAGCGGCAGGCGACCGCGTTGGCTCAGGCTGGCGTCGACCTCTTCCAAATCGAGACGATGAGCGCTTTGGAGGAGATCCGGGCTGCCGTGGAAGGCGCTCGCCGGGCGGATCCCGATAAGCCGATCTTCGCGACGATGAGCTTCGATAGCGGTGGCCGCACGATGATGGGGGTTCGTCCCGAGGATGCGGCCGAGTTGCTCCGATCGTTGGACGTGACGGCGATGGGAGCGAACTGTGGACGCGAGGTGGAGGAGACGGCGACGGCCGCGCGCATCATGCACGAACTGGCGCCAGAGATCCCCACAATCGTCAAGCCAAACGCTGGACTACCGCGGATGGAAGGAGATCGACCGGTTTATGATCTAACCCCCGAGGCGCTGGCCGACTATGCCCGGCAATGGGCGGCTGAGGGGTTCAAGATCATCGGCGGGTGCTGTGGCACGACCCCCGAGCACATCCGTGCGATCGTCCGGGCGCTTCGTGAAACCTGAGCCGTGCCTGATGTCGGTTCGTCCGCGTGACCGGGTGTGGGATTTGCTGGCGGGCTATCCCGTCGATCGCACGCCTATTGGCGAGATCCGGGTTTCAGACCGCCTGGTGCGGGAGTTGATCGGCCTGGATGGAGACGCTCCCGTCCCGTGGGCCGCGCGTCGTGCTGTCGTGGGACGGCTGGGGCATGACGTGGTGACGGTCTCCTTCACCGATCAACCGCTGGACGATGCCCTCTTCTGGGTTCGGCAGTGGCGGCGGGAGACGGATCTCTTCGTCGTGGCGTTGACCTCTGGCCTGCTTGCCCGGGTGGTCAAGTTATTGGGTGGAAGTGTGGCCCTGGCGCGCTTCGCCCAGTCGCCCTCTCAGATATCCTCCCTGTTCGCAGAGGGTGTGCTGGAGTTGCAGCAATTGGCTGACCAGGTGGTCAGCGCTGGGGCTGATGCCTTGATGGTGAGTGATCCGCTGGCCGGGCGCGAGGGTGTGCGCTGGCCAGTGGATCGTTTGCGTCAGACGTATTTCCCCTTCCTGACTTTATTAGCCCAGGTTGTGCATCAAAGAGGATTATTACTCTTCCTGCGCGCCCCGGGGCCGCTGGCGCCTGTGTTAGGGGAGATCGCCACCTCCGATGTGGATGGAGTGCAGGGGTTTTGCGAGGGCGATCGGATGGCCCTGGCAGACGTGCGCGCCTCGATTGGGCGGGATCTGTGCTTATGGGGAGGGGTGGATATGACCTATCTCTCCGCTCCAGGGGCTGAGGAATGGCTGATTCGGCAACTTCACGCGTGGAATTCTGGCCCCAAGGGGATCCCGACGATCCTGGGCACGCGTAATGGGATCACGGAGGACGTAGATGTCGCCACGGTGGAGCGATTGGACGCGATCTGGGCGGCTGTGGAGGGCTTGCCGCGGCGATTGGGCGTACCTTTATCCTCTGGGTAGGGTTATACGTAGTGTCGAACTGCGGGGGGCGGTTCGTCGTGTGGCAATATGGTTGTGATGGCCACCTTTATCTCGAGGGCTGTGGAGGCAGCCCATAATGTTAGGAGGGTTTCGGATGTGGTTGCCAGTTTTGGCATCGGCCCTGGTTGGGTATCTGTTGGGGTCGGTGCCGGTGGGGTATGTGGTTGGTCGTGTTCACGGAACCGATATCCGTCAGCATGGTAGTGGCAGGACGGGGGGAACGAACGTGTGGCGCGCTTTGGGGCTTGGCCCGGCGATCGTGACGGTGTTGGGCGATGCATTGAAAGGGGCCGTAGCCGTGTTACTGGCTCGATATGTGTTGCATACCGGGGAGTACGGGGCCGCGTTGGCTGGCGCGATGGCCGTGGTCGGGCATAACTGGAGCATTTTCCTGGGGTTGCGCGGGGGAGCTGGCGGTATGACGGCCGCCTCGGCGTTGTTGGCGCTGAACCCCATCGCCGGGCTGTTCACGGCTCCGTTGGCCATCTTGGGCCTGTACCTGAGTCGATTCGCCTCGGTGGGAACATTGACTATAGGCTTGGGCGGGTTGATCATCCTCTTGCTGATGAGGGAAGTAGCGCCCTGGCTTACGCCGATCGCTCACCCGGTCTTTGCCTCCATCACGGCGGCTGCTATCGTGGTGGCACTCATGCCAAACATTCGCCGTCTCCTGCATGGCGATGAGCGGCGGATCACGCTATGGTAGGCGATATGTAGGTGAGAGCTGAGCCCGTCCAGCTAGGATGGGCTTTTTTGTGGGCCGGCATTACGCCCGGGCGTGTGTTGGGATGCGAAAGCGCCGAGCGCTAAAAAGGCCAGGATGTAGCCCAGATAGTTTTCGTTGAGGAAACGCGACGCGTAGAGGAAGCCGAGGAGCAAGGCACCGTACCCCCAGCAGGCCGATGCGAGCTCGTTGCGTCGCATTTGCCGCGCGAGAGTCAGGATCAGGATCGGTAAAGCTATGATCAGTTCGGGGATCCAGAATGGCCAGTAGCTCAGTCGGCTTTCAACCAGTCCCAGGGCCAGTACAAAGTTGGCCAATCCCCATCCTCGGATCTGGTATGGTGTCTTGGCTGTGCCGCTTGACCAGCGCCATACATCGTCTATCATGGCGGCCGGGTTCCACAGCAGGTAGGGTAACACGAGTAGCAGAAAGAGGATCAGCCCTGGTGCTGCTCGGCGCAGGATGCGGCCCGCCAGCCGGGGGAGATCGCCCCATGTGATCCTTTCCTGATCGATCAGGAGCAGGGCGTAGAAGGGGGCCAGGAACCAGGCAGTGGGTTTGGACGCACATGCCAGCCCATAGGATGCAGCGGACGCAATCCACCACCACCGGCGGTTCTGAGCCGGCTCTGTGCGACCGCGTTGCCATAGCCAGAGGCTGAGTACGATCCAGGCCAGGATGAAAGAGTCGTTTTGGCCAAAGATCGCATCTGACGCCATAATGGGGTTAAGCCCAAGCAGCATGACAAGGATCAGGCGATCTCGGGCGCGGCTTGCCAGTTTAGGGACCAACGCCAGCGTCAGGGCGAACAGCAGGAGGTACACGAACCTCTGGTCGTACCATCCGATGATCGCTTGGGATACCAGATAGAACGGAGTGGAGAAGACGAAGGTCCAGGGCAGGTACGGGAAGTGGTACAAGGCCGTGCGAAAGTCGAGGCCCCATTCGGCCATAGGCGTATTCAGGTAATTCTCTACGTAAGGATTCTTGCCCTGGAGGAAGAACTTGATGACTGCTTCCGTCTGGATGACGCCACCATCGTGCGTATAGCTGGCGGGGCCGGATTGCCTGCGTAGCAGGATGAGCTTGCCCGTGGGGGCAAATACGATGACCAGGATGATGATCCAGATCAGGGCCAGCTTGATGCGATAAGCGGTCCTCTGGCGCAGCCGGTCGGCCATAAGATCGACCAGAAGGTAGGCGACGAGCCCTGTAAATGCTATACTGATCAACACCAATGATAGAGGATCGGTGAGCCAGTCAGCCAGCAGTTTCATGCCTTTTTCGGAGAGGATGTGTCCCAGCACGGGGTGTCGGGCGACGTCCTGATGGCGGGTGGGCAGCACGAGGTCGGCGAGCGTATCGATGCGTACCCGCGCGACGAGCAATACGGCCAGCAGGAACGCGTCGAGCTTATCGCCCATTCGGATTTCAGGATCGGATGTTTGTTGACGTTTGATTCATGGGGCTATCTC
>JAGHDS010000285.1 GCA_021159845.1 Anaerolineae bacterium | reverse complement strand
CCACCGCACGACGGTTTTATGGTTGCCGGGGTTGCTGGTCTGGCTCTGGCCAGATCGTCATAAGCTCGATCGCAGGCTGGTGGGGGGCGTGCTGGCCGGGCTGTTGCTTCCCCTGACGCTTTACCTGTACATTCCTCTGCGAGCGCCAGCGACACCTTATCTCTGGGTGCCGCTTGGTCCCGGGGAGACGCTTGCTCTGTACGAGAACTCCCTGTCCGGGTTCCTCGGCTTCGTCATGGGCAAGGCCTTCACTGGTGAATTGCTATCTCCCCCGGCAGCCTGGGCTCAACTGCCCGCGGCGTTTGACCTGATCTGGCGTAATGCGGGTGGCCCCGGCGTGCTCCTGGCCGGGATTGGTATCATCTGGCTCATCTGGCGGCGGCGCTGGCGACTTCTGGCGCTGACAGGGCTGATCTTCATCGCTCAGGTTGGCTTCAACCTCTTCTACGGCATCGGCGATGTGTATGTGTTGTATGTGCCGGTCTATCTCATCATGGCGCTGTGGAGCGCGATTGGGCTGGCGGCGCTCGCCTCGATCGTGCCTCGGAGATCGCACCGACTTGTCAATGCAATCCCGCTTATTGGGCTATCGCTTCCCGTTTTCCTGGTGATCACCTTCCTCCCGCTGGTGGATCGCAGCTCCGATCATAAGGCGCGGCGATTTTGGGACAACGTCCTGAGCCAATCGTTGCCCCAACGGGCTGTGCTGGTCAGCAATGATCGGGACGAGATCGCGCCGCTCATCTACATTCAGCAGGTTGAGGGCCAACGCACTGATCTCACCGGGCTGTTTCCGCTGATCGTCCAACAACCGGGGTGGCTGAACGTGGGACAGGTCACCCAGAGAGCGCTGGATACGGGACGCCCGGTCTTCCTGGACAAACCCATGCCCGGGCTGGATGTGCGATTTGATATGCAACCGATGGGGGCAATCGTGCGCGTAACGGGGAGCGTGCAGAGGCTGCCGGGGAAGCCGCTGGGCGCTGTGGGCGACGCGCTGACTCTGCTGGCTGTGGATGTGGACCCGGCCGATCTGCAGCCGGGGCGACCGGTGACTGTAACGCTGTACTGGCAGCCCAAGCGCCCTCTGAGCAAGAACTACACGTCCTTTGTGCATCTGCTGGATGGCCACGGCGAGAAGATCGGCCAGCACGACGCGCCGCCGGGTGGGGTCTACTATCCCACATCGCTGTGGCAGCCCGGTGAGGTACTCCGGGATCGCCACCCGATCGCTTTGCCCGATTCGCTGCCGACCGGGCCGTATAGCCTGCGCATCGGGTTCTACTTCGGCCCCGACGTGACCCCGCTGGGAAAGCCACTCAAGCTGCCGTGGAATATAATCACCCACTCAAGCCATTAAGCATAAAGCCAGGCTGATTCGTGAAGGTGAGGCCCCACTTCCGATAAAGCATCCCGTTCCACCAGCCTCGAAGTTCCGCCACGGGCTATCGCGAGCAGGGATGGGGGATAGCTTCCACAGTAAGATCCCCACGCATTTCAACCCATATGCATCCCAGGCGGACAATAGAGCTACCCAGGGCCGGCTCTCATCAAACAGGGGGATGCTCAGGCACGCATGATCCCGATCGTGATCTCCTCATCATCCAGCCGGAACGAAACCCTTGGCGCATCTGGCGGCGGCGTTCCCGGCTCGATGTGCACGGCAAGGGTCTCGCCTGCGACGTAATCGCCGAAATCGGCCAGGGCGCGGGCCAGGCGGCTGGCTCCTCGTACATAGGCGACGATCCGATCGGATAGTTCCAGGCCAGCTTCCTTACGCAGGTTCTGTATGCGCCGCACGATCTCCCGGGCGTCCCCTTCAGCTCGTAGCTCAGGGGTGAGCGTGGTGTCAACCGCTACGACGCATCCCGTCTCCTCTGCTGTACTGTATGGCGGCCGCGGCCGAGTGCGCACCTCCACCTCATCCGGCTGAAGATCGACTTCCTCCGTCCCCACCTGGATGGTGATCGTCTGACCAGCGCGTAACGGCTCCGCCACCCGCCTTGGGTCAAGTTGTTCTATGGCGGCTCGTAGTTGGGGGAACAAGGCACCGTACTTCGGCCCTAACTGCGCAGGCAACGGATGGATCTCGATATCTACAAGCTCCTCGGGGGAGTTCACAATGCGTAGCGTTTTTACATTTAGCTCCTCGATGACCTGGTCTGCTACCCGTCGTAGGGCGTCGCGCTCCTCGGACGAGCGCAGGTAAACGACCGCTTGAGCTAAAGGCTGGCGTACCTTGATCCGGGCGGCCTGGCGGGCGGCGTGTCCCAGGCTTACGACGCGTTGGGCCAGTCGCACATCCGCCATGAGCTGCTGATCGATCATCGCTATATTCACTTCCGGCCAGTCGGCTAGGTGGACACTCTCGGGCGCGTCAAGGCAAACGTTTCGCACTAAGTTCTGGTAGATCGTCTCCGCGATGAAGGGGGTGAAGGGTGCGAGCAGGTGACTCAAGGTGACCAAACAGGTGTATAGCGTATGATAAGCGGCGTTTTTGGCCTCATCGCTCTGATCACTTTCCCCCATGCGGCTCCAGAACCGGCGACGCGAGCGACGCACGTACCAGTTGGACAGATCATCGACGAAGGCGGCGATCTCCCGCGCCGCGCCGGTGGCATCGTAGCGGTCCAATCTCTCCGTCACCCGCGCGACAAGCCGGTTTAACTCGGATAGGATCCACCGGTCCAGCGTCGTCAGCGTTCTCGATGGCGGCTCGGTTCCGGGTTCCCATCCGTCTATGCGGGCGTAGCTGACGAAGAAGCTGTACGTGTTCCAAAGTGTTCGCAGGAAACGACGCACAACCTCGCCGACCAGCGCCACGCTGAAACGACGGGAGTTCCCCGGCGGGGTGGCTGTGTACAGATACCATCGCAACGCGTCGGCCCCATGAGTATCCAACACGTCCCAGGGGTTTACTACATTCCCCCGCGTCTTGCTCATCTTTTGGCCGTCCTCATCGAGGATCAACCCCAGGCAGACGACATTGCGATAGGCGGGTTGGTCGAATAGAAGAGTGGAGACCGCGTGCAGCGTGTAGAACCAGCCGCGCGTTTGATCCACAGCCTCGGAGATGAAATCCGCCGGAAATTGCTCGGAGAAGAGTTTCTGATTCTCGAAGGGGTAGTGCCACTGCGCCACAGGCATGGACCCGGAATCGAACCAGCAGTCAGCCACCTCCTGCACGCGGCGCATAGTCCCCTTGCCGCACTTGGGACAGCGCCAGGTGATCTGGTCCACGTAAGGACGGTGCAGATCGATGGGCTGCGGCTCGTCTCTTGGGGCGATCCCTCCGGTCTCTCCCGGCCGTAGCAGGCGCAGCGAGATGCCTGATTTCTCGGAGAGCTCTTCCACGGAGCCGATGCATTCCTGGTGACCGCATTGATCGCAAACCCAGAACGGCAGTGGTGTCCCCCAGTACCGATCACGCCCTAACGCCCAATCGACGTTGTTCTCCAGCCAGTTCCCGAATCGGCCGTGCTTGATGTGTTCTGGGTACCAATGAATCCGTTCGTTGTTGGCGATCAATCGGTCCTTATAACGGCTGGTGGCGATGTACCAGGTGGTTTTGGCATAGTACAGAAGCGGGGTGTCACAGCGCCAGCAGAAGGGATAAGTGTGCTCATAAATGCCGCTTTTATAGAGCAGGCCGCGCGCCTTCAGCTCATCGATGATGAGTTGATCCGCATCTTTCACAAAAAGCCCGCGCCAGGGCGTGACCGCGTCAATGAACCGGCCGTCAAGATCGACGGTCTGCAAGATCGGTAAGCCATATTGTTGCGCCGCATCCATGTCGTCGGCTCCAAAGGCAGGCGCAAGGTGGACGATACCGGTGCCTTCCTCTGTGCTCACGAAGTCGGTGGGAACGACATACGCGTAATCCACGCCCTCCACAGGCAGGAACGTGTATAACGGGTAGTAGTGCTTGCCTACCAGCGCCTTTCCCTTCATCCGACGCGTGATCCTGTACTCCCCGTCCAGCACATCGAGCCGCGCCTCGGCCAGGATCAATCGCTCTCTCTGACCCTCCGCGTCCTGATGTTCTACCTCGACATAAGCGATATTAGCGCCGACGGCCAACGCCACGTTCCCGGGAAGCGTCCAGGGCGTCGTCGTCCATACCAGGAAGTAGGTTCCAGGTTGGTCTCTCAGTGGGAACTTGACATAGATAGAAGGATCTTTAACGCCTTCCTTATACCCCAAAGCCAATTCGTGGCTGCTCAGGGGGGTTCCGCAGCGTGGACAGTAGGGAACGACCTTGTATCCCTGGTAGATCAGATCACGATCCCAGAGCTGTTTCAGGATCCACCACAGCGATTCGATGTATTCGTTGTGAAGCGTGACATAGGCGTGTTCCATGTCGATCCAGAAGCCGATACGCTCGGTCATCCGCTCCCATTCCTCCACGTAGCGGAAGACCGAGTCCCGACAACGCTGGTTGAACCGCTCGATGCCGTAACGCTCTATGTCCCGCTTATTGGTCAGGCCAAGTTCTCGTTCTACCTCCAGCTCGACTGGGAGGCCGTGGGTATCCCATCCACCTTTGCGCAAGACGTAATAACCGCGCATGGTTTTGTAGCGCGGGAATAGATCCTTGAAGACACAAGCCAACACATGATGAGCGCCCGGCCGCCCGTTGGCGGTCGGGGGGCCTTCGTAGAAGACGTAGCGCGGCGCGTCAGCCCGCTTCTCCAGGCTTTTGTGGAAGGCATCTTGCTCGCGCCAGAACGCCAGGACTTCTTGCTCCAGTTCTGGGAAGTTCACAGGGGAAGGGACAGGCTCGAACATGGTTCAATGTAACCTCTCGATGAAAAGGGAGAAGAACCCGCGTCACACGTCCTGCTCGCCGTCTGCATCCTGAGGCTCGGGCGTGCGCGCTGGCAGTGGCCGGCGGTGGTTAACATAGAGCCCCACAAGAGCGGTGATGATTGCGATCAAGGCAATCCACTGAGCGGTAGCCATGCCTCCCATCGTCCACGCGTCCGGACGTAGCATTTCAATCCAGAACCGGCCAAAGGGATACCAGATCAGATACAAAAAGAAGAGATCGCCATCCCGCATACGATCGGCGAAGCGGCGTCCGATCCATAGCAACAGTGCAAAGCCGATGATATTCCACAGCGACTCGTACAGGAAAGTGGGGTGAAAACGGGTCGTCTCCACGGGATATTTCTTCAAGTCGGTAAATGCGCCGTAACGGTGCAGCGCATCAATCTTGAGTCCCCACGGCATGGGGTGCTTCATGGGAGGACCGTATAGCTCTTGATTAATGAAATTACCCCAGCGGCCGATAGCTTGCGCCAGCAAGACTCCAGGAGTAACGATGTCCAGCCATCGCCAGAAGGAGAGCCGGTAATGCCGGGTATAGAGGAAGATGGCAAGCAT
>JAGHDS010000521.1 GCA_021159845.1 Anaerolineae bacterium | reverse complement strand
GGTTTATACCCTGTCGGGCTACGTCTACGAAGGAGACGTACCCGATACGAGCACCCCCCTTGAGGGCGTGACGGTGAGCCTGTATTGCTCGAACAATCGTGATCAGCAGGGCAACCTTCTTCGCAGCACCACTACGAGCTCAACAGGCTCATACGCGCTGGAGGCCTCCGAGATATGCGAGTACTACAACATCATCGAGACCGACCCATCGGGGTACACCTCCACGGGAGCCACCACGATCGGTGGTAGCGCTATAACCGCGAATTGGATCCAATATACTTACCCCCTCGGCGGGCAAACGTTGACCGACAATGATTTCTGGGATCGTGGCCCGAGCACAGCGACGCCAACGGCGACCCCTACCACAACCCCGACGCCCACTGGCACGGCGACGCCGACCTTGACACCTACCTCCACGGCAACTCCCATATCGGGTGAAGAGCCTGCCGTGACCCTGCGCAAGAGGCTAGTAGATCCTCCCAATCATATTGCAAAGCCAGGGGATATCGTCACCTTCGAAATTGAGATCGTGAATACTGGCAATGTTCCCCTGTCCCCTGTGACCCTGACGGACACCTTCAACAGCCACCATCTGAGCTATGTATCAGCCTCCCCGCATCCTACACAACTTGCCGCGCTTCCCGGCCAGGGCATCCTGCATTGGGCCGATCTCACTGCCTCGCCTCCCCTCGGCTTCGGACACGCTCTCACCCCCGGCGCCAGCTTCACAGTCACCGTGCGCTTGCAGACAAAGCAGCCCGGTGTCGGCGAGAACTGTGCTCAGGCCACCGGGCGGGCGGGGGACGCCGAGGTTAGAGCTGGCGCGTGTGACGAGGTGAATATCAGAGATTCGGAGGTGAACCTGCAGATCAGCAAGAGGCTGATCCAGCCAGTCAGCGGCTCGGCTGTGATCAGCGATACCGTGCAGTTTGAGATCCGGCTGGAGAACACCGGCACGGAGCCGATCATCGATCTCCATTTGCGGGACACCTATGATACAAGGTACCTCTCCTTCACGGGCGCTGACTACGATCCCGACGATCCGGCCGATGATGGCGCTCTGGATTGGGGCAACCTGACGTCGCCGCCTCCCCACGGCTTCAACCACGTCCTGTTGCCGGGGCAGGTCGAGACGTTTGTCGTCAGCTTCCACGCGAAGGCGGCTCCTCCCCCCGGTCAGGTGGCGCTGAACTGCATCCGGGCCTGGTACCGTTACTCGGATGATCCGGAGTATGAGACCCCGCGCCACTGTGCCCGGGTGAGGATACTGGAGGAGCCAGGGCCGGCCATCGACATCGAGAAAATCCTCTACCAGCCTATCGGAGGTGTAGCTCACCCAGGCGATACGATCAAATTCGCCTTCTCCATCACAAACACGGGGACGACCACGTTTACCAATGTGTCCCTGCTGGATACGTATGATACTTCTTGTCTGAGCTTCACCCCAACCGGTTGGCCCTCAGTGCCGGGCACCTCGGGGCTGAACCCCGACGACCCAACCGACGACGGGCAACTGAACTGGAACAACTACATCGCCAGTTGGTTGCCCCAGGGAATGCCACCCGGGGGCCAGTACGAGGTATGGCCTGGGGCGGAATTCCAGGCCAAAGCCGGCGCGAGCTGTGATCCCACCTATAACACCCTGGAGGCTGTGGCGACCGACCTACAGGGGCATCATGCCTACGACATGGACCGGGAGCCGGTGCGCATCGTCCAGACCCCGGAGACGACACCCACTCTCACGCCTACCCCAACGCCCACTCGCATCAGCGGCGGCTATCGCATCTACCTTCCCTTGATCCTGAAAAACCACCCACTTCCGCTCATCTTCTCCGATAATTTCAACGACGGCAAGCTGACGGGATGGACGCCGAATCACGGCACCTGGACGAACCCCGGCACGTACATGCGCGGCCAGTACGCGCCTGGCAATGCATGGAACATGCGCTCGGAGACCGGAAGCAACATCGTGTACGAGGGGACGCTGAAACTGCTCAGCGGCAACGCTGTTGGGTTAACCTTCCGTTCCTCAGCAGATGGCACTTCGTCCTACGATGTGATCCTGGACGCCGTGGACGGTGTGTTCAAGATCAGCAGGCGGCCGCCGTATCAGGTGCTGGCCAGCTATTCGATGACCGTGCAGCGGAACCATCCCTATCGGGTCCGGGTGATCGCGCTAGGGAACAAGATCGAGGCCTACCTGGATGGGGTGAAGCGGCTGACCGCGGCGGACAGCACGTACGCGAGCGGCCGGCTGGGCGTGATCCTGTTCCGGGCCACGGCCAGCTATGACGACCTGACAGCGTGGAGGCTCCCGTGAAGCCGGGGTGACATCTGCGCATCCGCATGGTAGGGGCGACGTATGCGTCGCCCTACCCACCCTACCGCGTGGAATACACGACACAGTAAGGGCAGGTCTCAGACCTGCCCTTACACCTTTTTCGTTGCCTTCAATAGCCGACCGTATTTGAAGAAGAAAGTCTCCTCGAAATCCCCAAAGCCATACTCTGCCAGGATCGTCTTCCAATCCCTCTTGATGAAATCGAAGGCGTAAGGACACTCAACCAGCTTGAACGGTATCCTCAGGTAGAACGGCATCGTCTCGGGGTCAAATTCACTGTAATCCAGAATGAAGAAGGAGCCTCCGCTCTTCAAGGACTCGAGAGCATTGCGGATGATAACCTCTCGCGCCTCTTGAGGAAATCCATGCAACACGAAGGAGATAAACGCCTTGTCGAACTCTTCATGGAAGGGCAACGGCTGATCAATTCGCATGTTGATGACCCGGGCATTGGGGAAACGAGCGCAGTTTTTACGGAATTGAGCGATCATTTCGTCGGAGATATCCAGGCCCACGACTTCCCCCTCTGGCGAGAGGTACTCCATCATCAGGCACGCATTCCTGCCTGTGCCCGCGCCCAGGTCAAGGACCCGATCCTGCGGTTGAATCCTCATCGCCCTGATCGCCCTCTTGATGAAAGAGCCGTATCGTCCCAGGGTGACCACGTCTAATAACGTATCATAATGCCTTGCCACAAAGCCGCTAAGCTCTACCCTCGATTCCGGATAATATCCCATTCGTTTCCCATGTCTCCCTGTGGGTATGGTGTCTCTTAGATATGTTACGCAAGGGGCGCACCCTCACCCGCCCGAGCCAAGGGGATGCGCCCTTATTTGTGGCTACTCCTCGATGACCGAGATGTCCAACAGCCGGCAGAGATCGAAGATGGACTCCACATGGTTCCCGTAAGCGAGCACCCGGTGCAATCCTCCGGCGAAGGTGCGTAGCAGCCTCCGGGCATCCTGCACCGAGACCTCCACCTTCGTCCGGCAAGCCCGGTCCACGTCCGGATTACTGATGATCGTGCCCGTGGAGAGGATCATCCTCTCCAGGTCCATGACCTTAGCGACGGTGACCTCCTGCCCTATCCTCATCTTGACCTGAAGTGAGACACCCGTCCTCGACTCCGAATGGTTCCGGATGATGAACCGCTCCCGGTTCTTGCCGTCCATCTTGGTGGGGGCAACGCAGTGCGCGTGGGTCACGCTGTTCCTGGCTGTGTCGATCACGGGATCCGTGATGAAGGATGGTACATCACCCAGGTACCGGAAGATCAGCATGGTCACCAGGGAGTTCAGGTCCGCCTCGCACGCCGCGCAGATCCCCTCATCATTCAGCAAGGAGAAGCCAACACACGGCGTCGTAGGGAGCGCGTGCAGCATCGCCAGGCAATCAATCGTAATGGCGTCCGCCTGGGCGTCCTGGATGACCTGTCGCATCGCCAGGTACATCTTCGCCGCTTTGCGGATTTCCTCCCGGCTGGGCTCCACCACCCACTCGGCCTGTCCCACAAGAGCATCGACGACGGCATCCGCTTCCGCATCCCCGACGGCCGCGTAGGTATCCAACAGAACCTGTTTATCCATGCGCTCGATCCTGACGCCGAACTTGGCCTCCATATCGCCGATTGTGTACTTCGGGATGCTGTCGGCGCCGTAGATCAACTTCACCTCGTCGCTCTGGCTCTCGTCGAACAACAGGATCTTCGTCTCTTTCAGCTTCTTGTACGCCCGCACGACCCTGATCTTTTCCACGACCTCGCCGAAATCCGAGGTGGAAAGCAGCATCAGCTTATCGGCGTTCTCGTGCGTCTTCAGACCCTCTCGGCACCACACGTGCCAGCTATAAGGCTCCACGAACAGGATCACGGGCAATCCCTTATCCATCACCTGGAAGATCGGCCCATCTGTCCCCCCAGACAAGCTGAAAAACAGGATACCATCCTCGCCTCGATCCTCGTTTAGCGAGGTGAAGTCCGCCCAGCTTCTAATTACTTCCTCTACGAACTCCACGTCGGGGAAAAGCGGCTTGACCGCTTTCATCTTTCCCCTGAACTTCTCGATCTCCTGCTCACGCGCCTCTGGGGTGAATAAGCCTCCCCAACCCACACCTGGAGCGGCGTAAACTATCCGCAGCCGTGTACTCATGATGATCCTCCCCTTTCTCGCCTCCCGCGAGCCCGGGACTATGCATCCACTCCCCTATTTGTCCTCCTCCACGAGCTCGAATCCTAACAACGTGGCCAGATCACCAGCCTCCTTACGATAGTCCCCATAGAAGACGACCCGGTGATGTCCAAACATCTTCCAATCGATATTCTTTAACAGCGCCTCTGTGTCTGTGCGGATCGCCACCTTGGTGCGGCAAGCCAGGTCATTCCACTCCTTGAAGATATCGCTCCCCAGAACGGTCTCACCGGTGAAGACGGATACCTTCTTGTCATACATGCTCAGGCGCATTACCGTGACCGTCTCATGCACGGGTAGATCCACCTGCACGCTCGCTCCGCCCTCGTTCTTCTTCCACCGCGGCAGGTTCCGGATCACGTATGGGGAACGCCGCTCATCTCCATAGGGGTTGAAGGGCGCCTCGCAATGCCCGACGATGGCTATATGGTTAAAGGGATCGATGATGTAGTCGCCGTTGAACCCCGGCCGCCCCGTGAGGTTATACATGAGCTGCTGGGTGAGTAGGGAGTTGAGCAGGCACTCCGAGGTTGAGGTAATGCCATCTGTGACGAACTGGGATGATGGCAACCCCTGGGATGGTAGCGGCCCCTTGTAATAGCTGGCGAAGACGCCGTACCCTTCCGTGGTGATCGCCTGGCAGTCATATTTCTCCATCAGCTTCTTCATGGCCAGATACAACTTAGCGGATTTCACCACCTCGGCCTCGTTAGTATCGCGCATTCCCGCTGCCTGGGCGATCCATTGCTGGGCGATCTGCTGAGCCGCCGCGTCATCCATCGCCCACGTCGTATCGTACAGCTCCTCCTGGGGGATGACGACGAACTCCGTCCCCAACGTCTCATCCACATGCTTGAGGAACGTCTGCTCGTACTTTTTCTGATCACCGTATCCGGGCTCAAAGGAACCCAATACAGGGCGATCCGTAACATCCAACACGCGCAATCCACGCATCCGCGAGATCGCCTGGATCGTCCGGATCTTCATCGCGATGTCCTCCACTCGGGCGGAGAACACCTCATCGGATGCATCCCGCACAACCGGCAGCCAGCCCACCACGATCTTCTTCCCCTTATAGCTCTTAAAGTCGAAGCCGGGCAGCCACGTGCTCCACATTGGGAACACGGCGATAATCGGCAGACCGGTCTCGATCAGTTCCTCCCACGGGGGCCCGAAAATCAAAATGCCGTCCAGGTTCTGCATGGAGTCCTGGATCTCCTTGGTGGCCGCGTCGCGCCTCTCCCGCCCGATTCGGTATGTCTCGGCGATGTATGCCCTTTCCTCGTCTGTCATCCCATAATGAGCCCGGCTGATCCTCTCCCGGCGATCCTCGTCGACCAGGTTCACCCGGCCGACGAATTCCACATCTTCACATCCCTGGGCGATCTCACCCAACATCGCCTCATTCGACATCACCTTTTGTTTATGCTCCTCGGGCTCCCAAGCGCCCCTGTGATCCAGGCCCGAGGAGGTGAAGATCACGTACAGCCGAGTTGGCTTGTCCATCATCCGACACTCCTTCTCATACTATTATTCGGAAATGGGGGAGAAATTTCTGGGAATAAGCATACAGCGCGTTATCTGTGGACGCAAATCCGCGGCGGTGAGGCCCCAGGTCCTCCAGGGAACCGAGGCTCTTCCACCTGCCAGGCATATCAGAGCACCAGACGACTCTGGTCGTGGTTCATCGCGAGGAACAAACCTCCTGCAACCGTTCCATGAAATACCGATAGTTGGCGAAGGAGACATCAGGCGGGATCCCATGATCTGGATGCGGGATGTACCCTCCCTCATCGATAAGCGGTTTCAGCCGGTCGAGCTCCGCATCGATCGCTTCCGGTCCTCGGGCCAGAGCGCGTTTGTCCACCCCACCCCAAATCCGCAGCTCCCGGCCGTATTTCTTCCGTACAGCGACGACATCCATCCCTGCCTGCACCTCGAACGGATACAGGAAGTTGAGGCCGGCGTCCAACCAGACGGGGATCAGCGGATCGATCATTCCGTCGCTGTCCAGGCCGATGAAGGGAACCCCGCGGGCGGTCAAGAAATCAACCACCCGCCGGTAGCGGGGCAGCATGTAACGTCGGGCCATACGCGGTGAGAGGAGGGTGGAGGTCTTGAACGCCATATCCTCCCAGAAAGAGAAGGCGTCGATGGGCACCACATCCAGGATCTGCTCCATGATGGCGATGATGAAGTCGGCATCGGCGTCCATCATCTCTTCCACAAAAGCGGGGTCGTCGTAGAAGAGGGTGCATAGGCGCTCCAACCCGAGCAGGTTGCGCAAGGGGCCGAAGAAGCCTCCCCACCGGTCCGCGATGATGATCAGCGGGTAGGGAAGCGATCGGGCCAGCCGCAGGCGCTCCTTCCAATCCGGCCCAATGCGTCGGTTCAAGTCCGGTTGCATCCGTTCCCGCCAAAACCTGCGGAAGTCCTCTCGGGTCTCCACCGGGAATCGGACGAACTGAGGCATCGAGCTCATCGGGTTGCGCTTGAGCTCTCGCATCAGGATGCCCTCATGATTCACATACAGGATATGTTCGTCGTCCTCGGCGATGACCTTCCGCTCGAAGGGAGGATGAGGGAAGAACCACTGGCTGAAAGCCTGTCGGCGATCGGCTCCCATATTCAGGTCCACCCGCTCCGGGTCGTACCCCTCCCGCTTCCATCGCTCGATGGTCTCCGGCCAGCCTCCCCAGGCCCAGAAGGGAGCGTGATCCACCGGCTGGTAGTTCATACATGCATAAAACCGCTCCAGATCATTCACGACCATCGCCTCCTACATTCACCGAACCAACCAGTAGAACCTGCGCACTCGACGCGAGTACCAAACCTCACGCAACCCTTATATGAGCTCAACCTCCATACCCAGCATTCCCGCCACACCCTGAAGCTTCTTAACGTAGTCCCCTAAAACAAGTGTAAAGTGAGCGCCATAGTCCTCATGAACGCGTCGGAAGAACCTGGCAGCATCGGGGACCCGCACGTGAACCATCTGCTTGCACCACTTCTCCATGGGGAAACTTCTCACCAGCTCTCCCTGGGTAACCAATATCCTCCTCATCCTTCATCGCGATTCCTCCTCAGGAAAAGGCCATGCCTTTATGGTGGGCGCCCGTGATGAGGTCTGAGGTCATCCATTGAGCGCCGTCACTTGAAGGGGGAGATCGTGACACACTTCGCCGTGCATATCGTCGAATCCGGGCGATCTGCCAAAACAAAGTGCGCCATCGTCTCTTATCATAGAGCCTCGCAGAAGCCATGTCAAACTACAGAAAGCATCCTCTCTCGAGACAGAGGATGACACAAGCCATTGCTAACATCTTTCGCTCAACCGCGCCCCTTACCCAACAAAATGTGGTACAATGCGGTCATCCTATACATCTAGGGAGGAGATGCCATGAAGCTCAAAGCGCTTATTGAGCCAGGAGACCCGGAACGTATCACCACAGGGTTCCAGTTCACCGAGGGGCCGGTGTGGCATCCAGATGGGCACTTGCTGTTCTCCGACATCCCAGCGAGCCGCATCTATAAGTGGAGCCCGGACGGCACGGTCGAGGTGTGGCGCGAGCCCAGCGGCCACTCCAACGGTCTCACGCTGGATCGACAGGGCCGCCTCGTCGCCTGTGAGCACGGCAACCGCCGCGTCTCCCGCACGGAGCCGGACGGCACGGTCATCACGTTAGCGGACCGCTATCAGGGCAAGCGATTGAACAGCCCCAACGATGTAGTCGTGAAATCGGACGGCACGATCTACTTCACCGATCCACCCTATGGCATCGAGCCGGAGGAACGCGAGCAGCCGTGCAACGGCGTCTACCGCATCCTGCCGGATGGCACCATCGAGCTGTTGGTGGATGACTTCGATCGCCCCAACGGGCTCGCCTTCTCCCCCGACGAGTCCGTGCTCTACATTGATGACTCGCCGCGCCGCCATGTGCGGGCCTTCGACGTGCTGCCCGATGGCACGCTGGCGAATTCCCGCGTGATCGCCGACATGGACCATCCACAGCCCGGTTCTCCGGATGGGATGAAGATCGATCAGGAGGGCCATCTGTATGTGACCGGCGCGACCGGCGTGTGGGTGTTCGAGCCGGATGGGACGCTCCTGGGGGTGATCGTGACGCCGGAACGGCCAGCGAATTGTGCCTGGGGAGATGAGGACCGGCGCACGTTGTACATCACGGCGCGCACATCGCTCTACCGGGTACGGGTGAAGGTGCCCGGCCTCCCAGTGCTATGATGGACGACCGTCACCACCGGTGGCAATGAGTATGACCATTCGAACATTGAGCCGTCGCTTGGGGTTGAGCGGCCAGGCCGTGGAGATCACGGAAGGCCGGCTGAGGGATAATATCTGGCAGCTAAGCTGGCCAATGGTTATCAGCCAGGGCCTGACTGTCTTCCCCAGCCTGTACGACGCATACTGGTTGGGGCAACTGGGACCTTACGCTCTGGCGGCCGCCGGGCTGACCATGTCACTGCGCGTCACCATGATCAGCGTGCTGATGGCGCTCAGCGGGGCGAGCGGCGCCGTCATCGCCCGATATGTGGGCGCTCGCGATCAGAGACGGGCCAATCTGGCCACAGCGCAGGCGGTTTTGCTCTTCCTTTTCTCATCCGGCACGTTGGGGGCCATTGGGTTTCTCTTCGCCCGCCCCCTTCTGGAGCTGGTGGGCGCCCGTGGCGATCTGCTGGCGCCTACGGTTGCCTATGCCCACGTCATCTTCCTGGGGCTGATCGCCATGGAGATGGTACCCAGCCTGGGATTCATGCTCAGCGCGGCGGGGAGTCCCCAGCTCTCCCTGCAGATGAACGTGCTCAGCCTGATCTCGTTCCTGACGTTGGAGCCGATCTTCATCCGGGCGGGCTGGGATGTAACCGG